>JAPFBP010000021.1 GCA_029250275.1 Candidatus Nitrosopumilus sp.
CAAATTCTACCCCAATTAATGGCATAGCCCAATGGTTTACCAATTGCTTTTTCTAAAATATCACCTAACTTGCCAACAAAGACATTTGCGTTTTCTGGTGTTACTAAATCTTTAAGCAATTTTATTCACAATTAACATAATACATCATCAGATAAATAATTATACAATAATTACTTTACAAAACATGTTTTATTAGGTAAAAAAATAGTCGTGAATAATCTAATTCATCTAATTTACATGTTGTTTAAATCTACAAAATACAATGAGAATTGATTTGTGCAGAAAATATGGCGAGTAGATAATCATTATGGCTGATATATGCAACAAATGTTAAGACATACAAAGCAATTTGGCATTATTCGACAGACAGTAAAATGACAAATTGGTATGCAGAGGCAGTGTGCTGTAAATGACAGAGGATTGAAATTATAATTTAAAAATGAAAGTGATATTGTAAATATTCCCAGTCAAATGATCACGTAGTGATTCATCTGCTATTTTGGATGGATATTTAATGCCTGACACATTTTATCTTAGATTTTACTTTCAAACAAGATTCTGAGGATTTGAATCCCTAAAAGAAACTATTATCTCACAAACTACTTTAGATAACAAATTCAACAATTAACGTGATTAAAGAAAATCCAAAGAGTTTGGTCCCAAAATTTTTTAGCAATACTGCCAATTCATATGATAAAATAGTTAGTTGGACTACTTTTGGCAAGGATGGTTTTTGGAAACGTAAAATTTTAGAACAGTTATCTGTCGAAAAAACTGTATTAGATCTTGCATGCGGCACTGGCATCCTTACAAAACAAATTGCACGCACGCTGCCTTGCGCAGAAATAGTGGGTGTTGATATCACTCAAGGATATCTTGAAAAAGCCAAAGAGAAATTAATTTCACATCAAAATATTTCTTTTGTAAATCAAGATGCTGAAAAACTCAATTTAGGGAAAAAATTTGCATGTATTACTGCATCATACTTGCCAAAATACTGCACGCCAGATATTTTGATCAAAAATTGTCTTAACCATCTAGATCTTGGTGGAAAAATAATTTTACATGATTTCACATACCCGAAAACCGGTCTGGTGCGTAAAATGTGGGATTTTTACTTCAAGTTGTTGAATTTGGTAGGTTTTTTTATTCCAAACTGGAAACAAGTTTTTGTTGATTTGCCAAATTTGATAAGAACTTCAAATTGGGTACAAGAATACGAGGAAACTATGAAAAAATATGGACTAAAAATCTACAAGCAAAATTTGACATGGGGATCCTCAACCATACTTGTCGGAACCAAGGTTACCTAATTTTATTTCTTCAAGTATAGTAAACCATACTACTCCCTCATGAATGAGCTCGTATTCTCTTGATACTGTGTTTTTATTCGAATGTCGATTCAAGGATATGATTTTTCTAGTGGCAATGATGCCATTGACATTAAGAATAGTTCCAACACCACGTTTTTTCTTTAAAAGTTCATCCATGATGAATTTAGGCAAAACAGTAGAATCAAATTCTACATTTGCTGTTATGATTGGTAGTCCTTGTGCTGCAATGGTGACTTTTCTTACAAATTGGTTGGGGGCAACTGTGTTTTGCTCTACCACTTGTAGTTTAATATTACAATTAAGACTCTCTCCTAGAACAGTAACTACTTGGCCTACAGGAGCATCCAATATTTTCCTTAACAGCATTTCAGAATTTGAATTCATACAATAATATCTTGCTTAAATGAATTAAAGATATCTTAGGATGAAAAAACAAACTGTGCTGAATATTACAACTGAACTTGTACACTTGAGAATTACCTCTTTTTTATAATATGACTTTAAATCTGCATTTTGATGTTTTAGTTTCTTATATTTTTTAGATGTGATTATTAGGACATAGCTTGCCGCACCTGCAATTGCAGAAAATACTATGGTTTCAACCGATATTGCATTTGATTGAATTGCAGCACCTGCAAAAACTGGTAGAATTCCCCAAGATATGACAAATGAGACATTGTTGTGAAATTTTCCGTGAAATAGTTCCAGATTATATGCCAAAAGAAAAAATACTTCAATTGCCCCTATTGGAAATAGTAACCAAGAATCTAAAAATGCATAGTACAGTCCAATAGAAAAAGATATGATTAAGGAAATTATTGCTGCTGACCAAAGCTTTTGATGTGATATGTCTCCCCAAGGTTTTTTCTTGCTTCCTAAAGCATCAAGACAATGTGCCGATATGCCAATTGCAAAAAAATAGAGTAATCCAATGGATGCTAGTCTGTCAAGACTGAAATCTACTGAAAGAGAACCCAATATGGCAAAAGATACTACCATTCCAGTGTAAGGTAAAAATAAGATTCCTATGGATAACCGAAAATTCAGGGAGCCAAATTTTGGCACAAACCATTCAGATAGCCTGTCTTCTTGCATTCTTTTTTAACTACACTCATGCATTAAATGATTTAAAATCTTTCTGACTTTTGAAATTTTCCTGAATTACTAATATTTATTTTAAAACAGATATTCGCATAGATTACATTTATGTGTATTTTAACAAATTCATATCGGTTTCCAAAGCCTTGATTCAGCACAAGTCTATTACAGATTTGTAATAACTTAAATCTGAATTTGGTGTATGATCTGTATGCATTATCCTGTTTTAATTTATGACAATCTCTGTACATCTTGCACAAACTTTGCCAAAATCACTAACAATATTCTTGGAGGAAAAATTACCATGCTTGGACATTATACTCGACAAGGAAAGGAATTCAAACAAATGATATTTCCTAAAAACTATGACAGTACAGAAATGTCTTGGTTTGTAACCACTGAAAAGGCATATGGAGGTAGAAAAGGGTTGCAACAATTAATCAAATACTTTTTTTCTGCAAAACATGAAGAATACCAAAAAAATACCTTTGATCTAAACGAATGTACCAATGATTGTAATACGGTTAAGGTGGCCATATTTCGATCATGCAGTGTGTTATCTAGTAGTAAAATAATTAAATATCAAAAATAACTGGTGATTTTTATGCTCAAACATTTCTGATTCAAATCCCTACTGAATTGGCTCTGGTGAGAAAACGATATATTTTTAAATTTTTTCTAATAACTTGTCTAGGAACTTTTTCTTATAATTCTCAATCTCACTCTGAATTTCTTTTACTTTGTTTTGAAGATCAATTCCTGATTTTGTGAATACGATAAGAACATAATTGCATCTGTTGACTGTTATTATGGATATTTTTTTTCTTTGAATTGCAGAGTATTGAAATGCTCCAAATATATCAAACTATTTCAAACATTCCACGAGCAATAAAAGTTGCAGAAAAAATTATTCCACTAGACCAAACATTACGAAAACAGTATCTATTACATCTTACAAAAAGTCCCAAATCCTCCCACATCAAACTGATCAAAAAAGTAAAATCTGGACTGTTCTAACAATAAATCATTTTAGAATTAAACAAGGGTCATGCAAGAAAGATGCGCAGTCTATCTGCAAGAAACAACATGGATGTTGCAGAAATGACTGGAAAAATTGTTTCAGACTATTTGAAGAGAAAATGATTATATCTTTTATTTTCTTTGGCTGTGTAGAAACCATCAATTTTTCACAACATGATTAATCGAATTCTATAAGCAGATCTAAAGCTAAATTCTCAGCTCACCATTTCATGAAATCATCAAGATACATCAAGATGATTCGTAGTATGATGCAAATTTTGAAAAGAACAAGGGTGAGGCCATACCTACACAAGACATCCAATCACATGTACACGGTCTGGCAACACCTAATCCTTCTTACACTGCGTCAATACGAGTCTAAGAGTTACAGAAGATTCACAGAATTTTTAAAAGAATGTTTTGGTATCTGCGAGTATCTAGGTTTGTCAAAAATTCCACACTACACCACGATTCAAAAGGCAGCTGCAAGACTAGATGTTGGAATTCTGCAGAAAATCCTGGAATCATTTGTGATTCACGCAAAAATCAAAAGTGTATTTGCAGGAATTGATGCAACAGGATTTGGACACGGACAGTCATCGTACTATTACACAAAACGTGCCAAATTACGTAGGAAATTTGTCAAAATGTCTGCGATTTCAGATATGAAATCACAGATAATTTGTGCAATAAAAATACGGCATCGCACAAGACATGACAGTATTGACTTTGGTCCATTGTTACAAAAAGCAAATGGAATAATTCCAATTGATACCGTGGTAGCTGATAAGGGATATGATTCAGAGAGAAATCATGTCGAATCAGATTCCCTTGGAATTGTAAGCATCATCCCACCAAGGTATGAAAATGTTCCAGTGTACAAGACTCGAGGGTATCACAGAAAGAGACTCAAAAGATATGGATATGATAAAACGTTATACCATCAGAGAAACAAATGTGAGACAATATTTTCAGTAATCAAAAAAATGTTTGGAGAAAATGTCACATCAAGAAAAATATCTACACAGAATCGAGAATTGTTTCATCGAGTGATAGCATACAATGTGTACAGAATTACTCGTGATAAGTTGTTAATTTGGCATGGTTTCTACACAGCCATTTTCTTTCTCTCTTGTCAAATAAGAAATCATTAATCGTAGTACCAAACTTTATGTACAAATCTCTTTAAAATATAACCCGGTGTAAAAATTTCTTAATTAAATAAATCTTCAAGTTATTTCCCTATTTCTTTAGCACAGTGTGATGAACATGTTGAATCATTACGTGTACTTTCATATTCTCTATCACAATGAATGCATTTTCTAAAAGTCATCTTTACCCCATCACAAATCCAACAACTTTCTAATGGTTTCTGCTCTATTTCTCAAAGTTACATTAGATATTCCAGCTTTTTTACAAAATTTTGTCCGGTTTACGTCTTCACCCATTAAAATTGATGCAAGATATAATGATGCAGCAGATTGTCCAAGTGGATTCTTTCCTGCTGATGAACCACTTTTCTCAACATCTGCTAGAATATTCAATGCATAACGCTTGATTTTTTCACTGAATTCCATATCATTTGATAGTTTTGTGAGAAATGAAGATGTATTGTATTGAGGCAAGATTAACCCAAATTCATCAATTAAATATCTGACTGATTTTTGTAACAATTTTTTACTAATATCTCCCATTTTTGCTATCTCGTCAAGACTTCTGGGGGTCATAGTTTGTCTACATGATATGTATAGTGCAGCTGCCATTAAAGAATTTGCAGTTCTTCCCTTAGTCATATTTTGATTCTGAGCTTTTCTATACATTGAGCATGTAACTTCTACAGTGTTATCAGAAATACCTAACTTTTCTTTTAATCTATTTAAAAAAGTCAGCGATTTTACAAGTGTTCTTTGGGATGATTTTCTTATTTTACTTCTACTATCCCATAATCTTAATCTACGAAACTGATATTTGGCAGATGAGCTTAATGGCTTTCCAGTTGAATCCTGGTCTTTTCCTATCATCGAACTCAATCCTTTATCATAAATTGTAAGGGATTGTTTTGGGCCAATTTGTGATTGACTCATAAAATCTTGTAGATTGTATGTATGAGCATCAGTGTTGATGAGCATTTCTTTTTTAATTACAGTACCGCAATCAGCACAAAAAATTTCACCATTAAGAGAATCAGTGATTAAATTTTTTCCAATACAATTTTCTAATTGACATTTTTGTAACATAGTATGATACTGCATTTCATTCTTTTAAACCCCAACAAAATTAGTTCAAGCTATAAACAATCTTAGAAAAAATATAATTGTTAATGCAGAATTAAATTTATTATAATAAAATAAACTTGTTTTACAATTTATTTGGTTTAATAGATCATTTACTATTCTATAGAATGAGAATTAATATTAATTATTAGAAAAACAAATCCTGTCAGGAAATGGTGCCTGTCCACGTGGGTCACACTTAACATTTGTTGGAGTATCAATGTGATCTGACAAATCGCCCTCCCGGCGCTATTTTAAAATCCGAATTGCATCATATCTTATATCTAAGAATTAGATTTTCAAAAAAGCATTAGTTTTTTTATAGACAAAAAAATTGGTTTTTATGAAAACTCATCTTGGTTCTTCTGAGATTACTCCACTTGAGTGGATATCTGTAAACCAGTTTTTACATGAAATAAAGAATATTGATTCTCATGCATATCTGTCTACTATCCATATGGTAAGGGTCAAGAAACTATTTCTTTGTTACATGAAACAAAGCGAAGTAATACACTTGAAAGAATAGAATTAAAAATTGAAAATAAAATTGCTGAACTAAAAAAATCCTGTATCTGTAGGTAAATTTACAACAACTTTGTGCATTTTTGGATGGATAAAAAACGATAAAGTTAACCTCAAAGTAATTGGGGTTCAAAAAAACTTCCTTATGTCTATATGTCAAGCAAAAAACCCTTCATAAAACCATTCAATGATGTTTTGGAAACTAACTATGATGTTTTACTAGTAACACTAGATCAAAAATCTGCAAAAATTCAAAAATTCCATGGCAGCCAAATAATTCAAGAATCTAAACTTAGAATTGACTTGCAAGGTAGACACAAAAAAGGAGGACAAAGTCAAGGAAGATTCCTTAGAGCAAGACAAACCAAAATTCATGTTTTCTTTAAAAAAATAGCAAACAAAGTCAAAGAAATGGATTCAAATTCTTCACTAATTCTATTGGGTGGAATTGGTACTGCAAAAACAGAATTTTATGATGAACTCAATTCAGAATTGGTGAAAAAATGTCGATTTGTAGAAAATTTGTCGTTTTCAACTTCGATGAATGATATTAATGCAAAAATAATTCATCACTTGTATCAGTATAGACGAAAGTATGTTGTAGAATTAATTGAAAAATATGAAGAACTAGTCAAAAATGGATTAACTGCTAAAAGAAATGATGTGATTTACAAAGCACTGGAAATTGGAGCTGTAGACACCCTTATTGTTTCTGTAAATTATCGTACTAATTCCCAATTCAAAAAAATTATGAAAATGTTGGAGATTGCAAAAAATACCTCGTCTAAAATAGAATTTGCAGTTTCTCCAAAAATAATAAAGAAATTAGATCTTGATAATGCTGTTTTAGCCATACTTAGATACAAAATTAGATAATTCTACCTAGTTTGGATTCTTAGGTTTTTTTCTTACTGTAGTTTTTCTATGATTTTTGAGAATTTCCATGGACCGCAATCTGCATCTCCCTCTTCATTGGTAAATAACCCTGTTTTGTGTAGGTGATTTACAATATGTGCTGAAAACGGTAATACTCCTGTAGCTCCTGGTGAATTGTAATTTAAAATATGAAACGATGTATCATCTTCTACTTGAATTACATCTGGTACAAATTTCCCATTTTCATCAATAATTGATGATCTTATTCCTGCTGTACCTTTTTCAGTTATTTTGTTTGCTTCTATTTTTGGCAAGAATTTTTTTACTCTATCGACCATTGCTGTTTTTGACATTGATGATTGTATTTCATTCATTACAAGTTCTTGAAATTGTTTATCAAAAATTGCTTTTCTTGCACCGGAACCTAACATCTCTAACATTTTTGGAATGAATTCTTTGATATTTTCTGATTTGTTATACCCATATGGACTAAAAACTGGAACTGCGTTTGGTCCTATTTCACAACTGCCACTCACTCTGAGAATCCAATGTGGATCTAAAAATGGATATTCTGGAAATTCAGGAACCGAATACACACTGGATTTTGTAAGATTATTGTATTCCTTTGGAACTCTCCAATATTCTCCTCTAAAATGTACATCTGTAAATTTTTTTGCAACTTCGATATCATGTGCAATATCTACAGCCTCTCCCCCAGCAGCATTGATTAAAAATTTTGCATAAATTTTATGCTCTCCATTTAATGTAATTGCCCAATTTTCTTTTTCTTTTTTTATCTTTGTAACTCTTGTATCTAACAAAAAGGTTGTACCATTTTCTTTACTATCTTTCATTATTGAATTTGTTAGTATCGAATAATCTGTAGATGCATCTTTGTAAACACATAATGATGATTCACATTTTATTTCTGGCTCTATTTTTTTTAATTCTTCTTTGTTCAACAACTTAATGTCTTTATCTTCTAAACCATTTTGTTTTCCCCATTTAAGATATTTTTCAAGAACATTGATTCCTTTTTCATCTAAAGCAACTTCGATAACTCCATCTTTTTTAAATGGTAATTTTTTTAATTTTGTATATACTTCCCACATTTCATACCCCTGAAAAGCTGATTTTGCAAACAATTTTTTTTTTTCTGGATTGTATAGATATGGGGCATGAACTTTTCCGGTATTTCTTCCACTTGTATGAAACGCAACATTATGAGCTTGTTCTATAACTGCTATTTTTTTAGATTTATTTAGAAATGATAAAAAATATGATATTGCTGTTCCAAGAATACCTCCACCAATAATTATTACATCAAAACTATGTGCCAATAACTTTCAATTTTTATTTAATCTAGTTGATAATAAATTGAATCTGTAACAATCAAGATTAATATCCAATAAAATTCCAAATCTAACTATGTTACCTGATAAATGTTCAGTATTGGAAGAAGGAAAACAATGTGTAAATCCTCCTGAATTTATTGTATCTGTTATTTCAGGAAATGATGAGTATATGGTAGCAGTAACTTGTCAAAAACACAAGCATATTGTTTCAGGTAAAATAGATATTTTACAAAATGAAGGCAAAATGCATGAAGGAAAAATTAGTTTTTCACTTGTAAAAGTAATTGGAACTGATTGTGTTCATGGCGATACTGATGATTTTGTTCAAATTGACATGAATCGTTCCAAAAATTGAAATAAACCCATTTTTAAGAATTCTCATTGCTTTTAGAATTATTATCTGATTTGCTAAAAATTGATAATATTTTATTTATCATAAAAAACAATGGTGCAACTAGTGAGATTAGAAGTAATTCTCTTAGTATTAGACAAAAAGACAAATGGATTACTATTGGTGATAATACTGGTCCAGCTCATATGCACGTTAACTCAGAGTTGATAAAACGTGCAGAATTTGTTGAAGAGGAAAAACCTGAGAAAATTAGTTTTAGTGTTAGATTCTTTAATGAAAGCGGTGAACGTATTCTTGCAGCATTTTTTACAAAAATGTATGATGATTCTAAACAATTGGTTGCTGAAAGAAAAAAACTCTATGATCAATTAAACCAAAAATTTACTTCCAAAATTCAATTTTAAAAAAAAACCTTGTCTGAAAAAAACAAGGAAAAAAAAAGTTATTCTTTAGATTCTTTTTTCTTCTTCTCTTTTTCAGACTGTAGTTTAGCTAATTCTAATTCTTCATTCGTATGTTTGAATTTTTTCATTCTATTTTATATTATAATTTAGATATAAAAACTGCGCATTTAATGGGATTCTAACTCATGCGTGAATGTTAGTATCCTACCGAGTAGATTGGTTTTTTTCCATTGATTCCTAAATTCAAGTTTTTTACAGTAATTTCTGCCATCTTGATTCTTGTTTCTTTGGTTGAGCTCCCAATGTGTGGGGTAAGTACAATATTTGGTAATTTCACAAATGGATGATTTTTTTTAATTGGTTCTTTATCAAATACATCCAAACCAGCACCTGAGATGATTTTTTTCTTTAATGCAATGGCAAGATCTTTCTCATTGATCACTTTCCCTCTTGATGTATTGATTAAAAATGCTGTTTTCTTCATTTTTCTAAAAATTTTCATGTTGAATAATCTATCTGTTTCTTTTGTATGAGGTACATGTATTGAAAGAAAATCACTTTGGGTGATTAGTTTTTCAAATGATACGTATTTTGTATCAAGTAATTTTTCTTTAGATTTTGTAACTGGTTTTCTATTATGGTATATGATTTTCATATCAAATGCCTTTGCTCTTTTAGCAAGTGTGCTGCCTATTCTACCGAGACCTAAAATCCCTATTGTTTTTCCTTGAAGATCTACTCCAACATAATCAAATGCTCCGTAGATTTCTTTCCATTTTCCTTCTCGAATAATTTTGTCTCCTTCAGTAACTCTTCTGGCGATATCTAATAATAATAAAAATGCCATATCTGCTGTTGCATCAGTTAATACTTCTGGAGTAAAACCCACGCGGATTTTCTTTTTTTTAGCATATTCAGTATCTATGTGATCAAAACCTACACTGTACGTGCTAATGACTTTGAGATTTTTACCTTCTTCAATAATTTTTTTATTTATGCTATCATATGGAAAACAAATTAGTCCATCTATCTCTTTAATCTTTGATCGCAATATTGTTTGTGGAATGGGAATTTTTCCTGAATGAATTTCAATCTGATATTTTTTTCTTAACTCTTTTAGAGCAAAGTTATGTAAAGTTCTTGTAAGAAAGACTTTCTTTTTCATTAGTCTTGATATTCATCTCAAACCATTTATACGATTTCTTTGTAATTCTACTATGTCTTCTGAAGAGGAAGAATTTGCTATTTGTGTAGAATGTGCAAATTCGATCGAAAAATGTATTTGTGTATGTCCTTATTGTGGTGAACGTGATAAATGTGAATGTGCATTGTTTGATGCAGCCACCGGAGGTTAGAAGAAATGCACCCTCTTACTATTAAAATCCAGGAAATGAGTGAATATCTATGAGTTCTGTTGATTTTACTTGGCTAATTGGAGGTCCCCAAGGTAGTGGCGTAGAGTCCGCTGCAAATATTTTCTCAAAAGTTTGTGCCGAAATGGGGTATCAAATATTTGGTAAAAGGGAATTTTATTCTAACATCAAAGGAGAACATAGTTACTTTACAGTCAGAGTTGCTGATAAAAAAATTCATTCAAATGTTAATGCTGTAAATCTCATGGCATCATTTGATGCTGAAACAATCTTTCGTCATTTTAATGAGATGATGTCTGGTGGAGGAATAATTTATGATTCTGATTTAGAAGAAATAAAAACTGACTCTGTTCATACACTTGATGCTCCTTTCAAAGAAAGATTACACAAAGAATTGGAATCAAAAAATAAACCATTTACAATTGCAGGTGTTTTAGAGATTGCAAAAGAAAACGGTGTAAAACTATTTCCTGTATCTTTTAAATCCATTCTAGAAACTCTTTCTGAAGAAACTGAAAATCCTCGCTTAAGGGGATTGATTAGAATGTATAATGTAATTGGAGTATCTTTATCTTTAGGTTTAGTTAAGATGCCTCCTGATTCACTACAAAACACAATTGAATCTATTTTTTCCAAAAAACCTGAAATTGCAAAAATTAATCAGCAAACTGCAAATTATTCTTACAATTATGCCACTGTAAAATTTGAAAATTTTGATTATACATTACCTAAAACTGAAAAAGAACCTGGAACTCTTTTAGTTCAAGGATTTCAGGGAACTGCTTTAGGAAAAATGGCATGTGGTTGTAGATTCCAACCTTACTATCCAATTACTCCTGCATCTGATGAATCAGTCTATCTAGAAACAAATGAAATTTTAGAAATAATTGATGATAGACCTGGTTCTACTGCTGTAATTCAAACAGAAGATGAAATTTCTGCAATGGGCATGACTATTGGTGCTGCGTTAACTGGAACACGTTCTGCAACATGTACTTCGGGTCCTGGATTTGCATTGATGACTGAAATGTTAGGCTGGGCTGGAATGAATGAAGTACCTATCGTTATTACTAATTATCAAAGAAGTGGGCCTTCAACTGGCCTTCCAACAAGACATGGTCAAGATGATTTACTTTTTGCAGTATTTGCAGGACATGGGGATTTTCCAAAAATTGTTTATGCTTCTGGTGAAATTGAAGAGAGTTTCTATGACACTGGTAATTGTTTTAATTATGCAGATATCTTTCAAGTTCCAGTTATTCATATGATGGACAAATTTCATGCAAGTTCAGTAATTACATGCAAGAGATTTGATCCTCAAAAAATTTCAATCAATAGAGGTAAACTCTTAGAAAAAGTAGACGATGGTTATCGGCGATTTGAATTTACTGATGATGGAATATCTCCTCGTTCTAGATTGGGAATGGATAATGGAATTTTTTGGAATACTGGTGATGAGTCTGATGAAACTGGGCATATTACTGAAGACCCAATTTTGCGTGTAAAGATGATGGATAAGAGGATGTCTCGTCTAGATCTAATTCTAAAAAATATTCCTGATGTAGAACAAGCTGTATCTTTTGGTGTTGAAGAATATACTATAATCTCATGGGGTTCCACAATAGGTCCAGTTCTTGATGCCATAGATTTACTCAAAAAAGAAGGAATCTCTATTGGATTAATTCAATTAAAATTGATGAATCCATTCCCAAGCGATTATATCAATTCCTTGTTAAAAGATGCTAAAATTTTAATTGACATTGAAGCAAATTATTCAGGACAATTAGGAAAATTATTCAAACAAAATATTGGGCGTGACATTGATTATTTTATCTTAAAATATAGTGGGCGAGCAATGACTTGTACTGAAGTTTATGATTCACTTAAAAAAATTGTTCAAAACAAAGCAAACAAACGGGAGGTCTTAATGCATGGCGCTTAAACTAGCTGATTACAAGACCGACGTACATAATGATTGGTGTCCTGGGTGTGGAGATTTTGGAATAGTTAATGCAATTCAGATGGCTTTATCTGAGATGGGGATAGAACGAGATAAGACAGCAATGTTTTCTGGAATTGGGTGTTCTGGAAAAACTTCTCATTTCATCAACACATATGGTGTTCACACATTGCATGGGAGAGTTTTGACATTTGCACAAGGTGCAAAGATTGCAAATCCTGATCTAACTGTTGTTGCAGTAGGGGGTGACGGTGATGGGTTGGGAATAGGTGCAGGACATTTCGTTGCAGCTGGCAGACGGAATGTGGATATGACTTACATTATTTTTGATAACGGAGTATATGGTTTAACAAAAGGTCAAGCATCTCCTACTTTGAGACTGGGTGAAAAAACAAAATCATTACCTTCACCAAATACAAATTCTAATGTTAATCCAATCGGATTGGCAATTGCAAGCGGTTTCACCTTTGTAGCTCGTGGGTATTCATATGATGTTAGACATCTCAAAGATTTGATTGTTCAGGCAATAAATCACAAGGGTCTTTCATTTCTTGATGTGTTGCAACCATGTCCAACTTACAATGATCTTAATACTCGAGATTGGTATGCCGGTACTGATTTAATTGATGAGGCACAAAAAAGACATTCTAGAATTTACAAACTAGAAGATCAAGGATTTGAGCCAGTAGTTCATTATGGTTCTGAAGTTGAAGTAAATGAGAAATTATCTCAGGCACTGATTAAATCCCTTGAATGGGGAAATAAAATTCCCACTGGCGTTTTTTACAAAAATGAACTCATCTCCACATACACTCAAAGATTAAAAGATAAGATTCCAAATTATTTGGAAAATCCTCCTGCAAAACAAAATATTTCAAAAAATGGTCGTTCTAATACTGATATTTCAAAAATTTTAGATTCTTTAGAAGTATAAATTTCGTTTTGAACCTAAGAAGTTATAGGCAAGTTTCGTAGAATACTATTTTGCATTTGAATATTAGCGAATCAAATAAAATATTTAGAAAGTCTATCATAAAGGGTTTCTTTGAACCACAACTAGTTAATCTAGATTTTAAAAAATCATCTGTTAAACATCCCTCTATCAATAATGATGGTCTTATGCAGTCTGATTTACTACATGTATTTTTTGATGTAGAAACGGGTTCTGATTATCCTGATGGTGATGAGTGGTTTATTGTGGAATTCTTATTTCCAAATGATGTAAAACTTCCGGATGCTTTGAAAGGAACTGATTACTTTACTACTTTATCTGTAGATGACAATACAACCTATTGGCATCATCGTGAATTAATTCGCTACAAATATGGAAAATCAAAAAAACTTACACATGCTTTAGAATTTTTAGAATCAAAATATAAAGAACTACATGAATTGTTAGAACCTTTACAAAAAGATCTCAAATAATTTCATTCCATGAATCTCCTCTAAATACATATTTTTTATTTTCAGACAAAGCTGTATCTAAACTCCATCTAAATGATTCTGAATCAAATTTGTATGTTATTTCAGAAATTTCTGATGGTGTTTTTTTTGGATCTAGATGATACGGCAATAATTCTAAAATGGCATCAATTTTTTCTAATGCGTTATCAAACCATTGTCTGTCTTCAATATCTATAACAAAAATTATTTTTGGTTTTCCAGAAAAATTAATTATAATTTTTAAAGCATTACTGTTACCTCTTCTCCTTTTCATTTCCTTGAACACCGATTTGATTTTCTCCCATCGTTTGAAATCCAACCATTGAAAAAATTCTTTATTGAATTGTAGTGGAATGTCAATATCTAAGAAACTTACAAAATTTTCATCATCTGCTTCTATTTCCTCTTGAATTATGGTAAAGTGAGAATTTAGAAATCCATAAAGAACTTCAATCTCCCAAGGTGAAATTCCATAATATCGTAATGTCGTTTTCACATTTTCTGACAATGGTTTAAAACCCTAGAAATTATAATTAAAGCTTCAAACTTGTTGAATTTAGTATAAGTTCACCTTAAATTATATTGAATGAGATACACCACTAGACATGAAGAAAGAATTTGTAGTAAAAAGCATTGATTCTGCACCTGATGGGGCACCCTACGTTGTAGTATCATTATCCTCTCTAAAAGATCTAAAAGAAGGAACTCAAAGCCAACCTCCTGCTTTTGGAGCATCGAAGGTGATGGGATTTTCAAACATGAATGATATGATGAAAGACTTGAACAAAATGATGTCTGGCATGGGTGGAACTGGTATGCAATCCGGTGTAACTCAATTAAAACTTGAAATGCATGAGTACAAAGACATGGGTCTATCAGTTGGAGATAAAGTCTTTTTAGAATTAAGTAAAGCTGAAACTCTAGGCGTTTAGTCTACTAGACTGTGTTAAAGTATTTCCAACCATATAGTGATACAATAGTACCTATAACAAATAGCATTGGTTTCCATGCAAATACTGGAATGCTAGGTGTTGCAAGTTTTATTTTATAATTATCTGCTATGGTATGAATATTTTTCTTAATTTTATTATGCCAAATATTGTAATCTACTTGGTATTTTTTCAAAATTTCTTCCACTTCATAAACTACTGGTGTTCTTTGAGAAAACAGATGTTGCAGATAATCTCTTGAAACTTCTACTTCTGCATGAATGCCGATTAATCCTTTCTTTAAATCAACCATTCTAACATGCATTTCCCAAGGTTTTTTTAATTTTAAATTTAGACCATTTCCAATTTGATCTGGTTGTTTGTGTTCAAGTTTAACTTTAGTAAAACCTTCATCTGTGAAAATTTTTGTTATCTCTTCAAAACTTTTCTTAACTACAATGTGGAGTTGTTCAACACCATCTTTACTGTCAATATTGATTTTGTGTTTTATTCCATCAAAAAATGACACTGTTTTGGGATATGTGGTGAGATACTCCATTTACTTTTTCACCAAATTCCTCTATTTAAAGCAGAACTAGATTACAGGTTAGAAGTTTGGAGGATTAGACAGTCCTCTTACGTAAACACATTGATCAGGTGAAATTGCCATTTCTGATGGATTAATTTTTCTATCTGTAAGAGTCGCATCTGAATTTCTAACTATTGCAAATGGTTTTGATTCTGCACCTTCCCCCATCTTGTGATTTGCAATTGTAGCAAGATTATCAACTACTGCTTGAAATGTAACTTTTAATGGATTACCATCAAGATCATTTTTTCCTCTCATATCTAAAACCGGTTCAATTCCTGCACAAGATATTGCAACACCAGATGTGCCAATTCTTGCAGGCATTAGTCTGCTATCTACAAGAATCACTCCTACATGAATTAAGAATTTTAAGAAAATTTTTCTACGAATCTCTTCTGCGATAAGATATGGGGTTGTTGGATATAATATGGCCATACCCTTTTTTGCATTTGATTTATCAATTCCTGCATTGGGTGCCATGATGCTATCTGACGATGTAATTACAAATCCTCCAATACCTCCAAAAATTTTATCTGATTCTCTGATAATGATTTCTGCAATTTCTGATTTTAGTTGATATGTCTTTGAAACTTTTTTGCCTTCTTCTGATGCTATGATTTTCTCCAAATTTACAATTCTTCCTTGTGAATTTGAGATATATTTTGTAGAAATTACTAAAACATCTCCTTCTTCCAAAGACACATTGTTTTTTTCTAATGTTTTTAGTAATGTTTCAAAAACATCAAATTTTGTCTCCATTCTTTCTGCTAAAAGTGGAAAAACTGTTAATTGCACAATATTCTGTCATTTCTTTTCTTTTTTATTGTTGTGAATAATTAGAATTGTTGTAGGTATAATATAATGGAGCAAAATCAAATAGATGAAATTTTAGATCATATCAATACAAAAATTGCTGAAGACGTACCCAGTATTGTAAAAATGATTGTTAGAAAAAAGATATCTAATTTTCAGTCATTTGAGGCTGAATCTCTCCCAGATTCTTTGAGAAATTGTTCTGTTGAGGAGTTGATTTCTATAATTAAACACGGATTGGATACTGGAAAATTAAAAATTTAACTCTAGATTAGATTCTGAAATTAAGCTTTCTGTCTTTTTACGCACTGATTCTGACAAAAAGTGTCAGATTACAAAAATCTCTACACCGTTGGATGGTGTAGGCATTACAATCTTTACATTTTCTACACTTTACAAATGCCACATACATTTACAAATTTACAAAATTCTCAACGTGTTAGGCACTATAATCTCTCCATTTCCTACATTTGATTTTCTGCGGGCATAACACTATCTCTACACTATGTATACACTATCTCTACACTATCCCTTTTGATGCCTACACATTGTACTGTTAAAGATGCCGTTAAAGTATATGATTGGAATCCCTTACAAATTAAGCAGAAATCAAGTATCTGTACAATGAAAATTATTGGTAATTCTCGCATACTGGTTTGAGAAAATATTTTCATAATGTTCTGTGTTAACGAGTTTATCGATAATCTCTAAAAAGGCAATCCCCCCTCTTTGTGTGTAAAAATCTGCGTTTGACTAAAGTAATGCTATGGTATGATTTGTTGCAGAATAATTATAACAAAAGTATGAATTTATTAATTAATTATAATTCTCAATATATTTTGAAAACGCGTGTGTGGAATTTTTATATGTTTGAAGTTGTCTTTGAAGTATTTTGACCTTGTTCATTGCTTCCACAAATTTTGGAAACACAAGTTCTTCTCCATCTCTTTCTACCCCCATTTGACTCATGTACGTACATAATCCTTCTACTTCATACATAATAGTAGGATCAAAAATATTCCATATCCTAGTACTGATTCTTCTGAATCTATATTCACATTATTTAGCATTGAAAGTGAAGAAATCATTGATGAGTCACAACCAATAGTTAGAACAACACCACAGGCAATAACTACACACACCCCACACTAAAAGAAAAAGTAAAGGCAGAAGTTAGAATTAGTTATGATAATGGCAAGACGTGGTACGAGACAAACCCCGACGGAACATCCTGACGACACACAAATTCTTTCTAGAAAATATAATTTAGATTAGAAAATATAAGATCATCTTAATTTAGTTAAAAAATGAAGTGATTAGAAGTATGAAACTTAGAACAGAACTCATTATTTCATTTCTGATGCTTTCTATAATGATAGGGGTGGTAGGAATTTGGGCAATTATTTCATTAAATACGGCAAATCAATCTATAAAAAATATATCTGAAGAAATTCAAAACATTGCAATTTCATCAGAATTAGACAGTCATGCACAGTCAATTCGATATTATGATGAAGTACTAACACAATCTGCTAGAAACTTTGCATTTACTCAAGACAAAATTTGGGAAGAACGTTATAGAGAATTTGAGCCACTTTTAGATGAAAAGGTTAATCAAGCACTATCAATTGGAGATAAATCATTATCCCAACTATTCAAAAATATAGATGTAGTAAATAAAAAATTAGTAGAATTAGAATACCGATCAATTGAACTAGTTAATGAAGGGAAATTTCAAGAAGCAATAACTGTTCTACAAAGTAAGGAATACAAAAATAATAAATTAATTTATGAAAATGAATTACGAAAATATGTGGAAACTAAAGGAATCGAATACAATGACGTGCTAATTACATCTACTGTAAATATAGAAAAATCAACTCAAGATATTTTAGAAAATATTATTTTTAGTTTAAATATTTTATATATTTTCAGTCCAGTATTAATATTAATTTCAATCATTTTTGGGTTAGTAATTTCAAACTCTATTACAAACCCCATTAAAAAATTAGCGGATATCTCATATGATATATCTAAAGGAAACTTCAAAAAACAAATTCTAGTTTCGGGTTCAGATGAAATAAAAAATCTTTCAGAATCATTTAATGAAATGTCACAATCAATACAAAAAATAGTTAAATTAGAAAAAGAATTAACACGTGCTGAGGAAAAGATCAAATCTGAGAGATTTTCAGTCATTGGGGAGTTATCTGCCCGTATAGCACATGACTTGAGAAATCCTTTATCGGTAGTAAAAAACACAGTTGAGCTGATGAAAATCAGTTACAAAGATCCCGATGAAAATACATTGAAACATTTCTTAAGGCTTGAGAACTCAATTTTGAGAATGTCACATCAAATAGAAGATGTACTTGACTATGTGAAACCAAAGTCCCTTGTCTTAGAAAATCATTCATTGCTTGCAATTCTAAATTCAACATTGGAAAGGATACGAAAACCTGATACAGTAACAATCAACCTTCCAGAAAACAATGCAAATCTAACATGTGACTCTGAAAAGCTGGAGATTGTCTTTATTAATTTGATAACAAATGCAATTCAAGCTATAAATCACAAGGGAACGATTAACATAAGAGTTTCAGAACAAAGCGAGTATGTGTTAATTGAAGTCGAAGACAATGGCCCAGGTATTCCAGATGATTTATTGCCAAAAATATTTGACCCGCTCTTTACAACCAGGCAAATTGGTACAGGATTGGGACTACCAAGCTGCAAAAATATTATTGAAAAACACGGTGGAATGATAGATGTTAAGACTGTACTTGGCCAAGGAACTACATTTATTATAAAATTACCTAAAAAAGCATTAAATTAATTTATTTACTATATCTATGACATTAACAATGTCATATGGTTTGTAAATGATTGCTGACGCGTTTAGTTCCTTTAGTCTCTTTTCCGTTTCTGCTGTCAAATCTGCCGTGACCATTATTACTTTGGCATTGGTGTCTGCTTGTTTGATTTTTTCTAGTGCGTAAAAACCATCATATTTCGGCATCATCACATCTAAAAACACAACATCTGGTTTCAGTTTTTGATATAAATTAACGGCATCCAGACCATTGTGTCCTTTTTCCAAGACCTGAATTCCTTTTATTGCCAGATACTCTGCAAACACTTCAACTGTCGCTATATCGTCATCAATTACAATAGCTGTAACCATTTGCATTCTCCATTTTCAACCCGAATTAAAAAATCGGGAGGGAAGTAAATTTTTCTACATTGCAAGCCTCTCTTGTTTTTTATTTTAAGCTGGTCTCTTTGATCAGCAAGTATAATGCTCATCTCTTCAGACTTACCTGTTTTAGATATAAAAGAATGGAGGAGAGTATGAATGTGACATCAAGTCAACTCTTGTACAGCAATCTTTGAAATTGTAATTTCCTGAACATTTTTCAACCCATCATCCGTCTTTGCACCATGTCTAAACTCATACCTTCTTTCCAGAGAAAACGTTCTTTCTAATTTCTCCAAGAATCTTTTAATCAAAGAAGAATCCATTACCATAAATTCATTTTTGGTATGATTCAAAATCATACTTTTCTAGAAACTAAAACCCTTTTCTTTTTTTATTTTTTAAAATAACCCATACACACAAACACCTACTGCAATTAACCCACACTATATTTTTTTGATAATTATGTTAACTCGAATCAACTGTCATAAAATGAAATTAATTCTGACATTACAATTCACTATCTGCCAAAACCTGAACTTGAAGATGAAGAGTTTAAGATTGCAGGGGTCACATACAGAAATGGAGTAAACAACCAAAACATTGTGATTTATTTTCTGAACATTGAATTAGAAAGACTAGACTATACTGAATCATCTGGTCAGGCAGGCTTTTACTATTCTGTAGTAGAGTTTATCCCAAGTTATGCCAACTATCTTGCACCTGAATCTCAGTTGAACTCGGTGATAAGGCATGAACTTGGTCATGCATTGGGGTTGGGTCATTATATTACAGAAAACGAGGAGCGCTTTCAAAAATGGGTTGATGGTGCAGAAAGACCCCCATCAATAATGATTCCTACAAATCCCATCAAAGTAATCTCAGCAGACCTTACTCCGCTTGATGTTGAGAAAGTGGTTCAAATTTACGGAAGAGATGGATTTTACTCTGAGGAAAAGATTGATGAGATACATGATGCGTTGATTCCAGATTCTAATATGGTAGTGCTTCCTGACTGGATTCGAAACAATGCAAAGTGGTGGGCAGAGGGAATAATAACAGAAGATGACTTTGTTAATGGAATAAAATATCTTGTTGAGAAAGGAATTGTCAGAATTGATTAACTCTAAATTATAAGTTCAAAATCTTTGTAGAAAATTAATGAGTTTTAGAGCAAGTATTTTTTCAAAACTCAAGAAAAAGCATTGAAAAATGATTTCAAAGCACAAGAAAAAGATCTTAAGCAACAACTAAAGGATTTGAAGAAAGACAAGAAACATCATGATGAAGACGATGATGATTGATCTAAATCAGACTAATCAAAACTAGATTTCATATCTATCTGCGTCCATTTCTATCCCCAAAATGGTGGCTGAATTCACGTGGACTAAAGCCTCCACAATAATAGAATTTTACGGTAAATATTAAATACTGTTTGGTATGTTGATTTGTACTTATGAAAGGTAGATTCAGCACAATTTTTGTACTTTCAGTTTTAGTATTTGGTTTAATTCTTAATCCTTCTGTATTTCCTGATTCTACCGTAGATTCTAATCCAATTTTCATTAATTTCTTCAAGTCTGTATATGCACA
>JAPFBP010000064.1 GCA_029250275.1 Candidatus Nitrosopumilus sp.
TTTGTACTTCACAACCTAAAACAGATGTTCCTTTTGGAATGCTTACTTTGGTTGTTTCTTTTTCTGCAATAGAATTATTCATTGTAGACAATAAAACTATTCCAACAATTACAAAAATTACAACAAGTCTTAATTCCATAGATAGTAAATTCATTTTACAATGAAATAATCGATGGTGTGATCTTTCAAACAATTAGATTAATTCTTTACATGTAAATGAAATTTCTGTGATACAAGATTCGATTTGATTTATTCGTAACAAGTTTTATTGTTGATTAAGGTTACTACTTTGTTCTGATTAATCACTAAATAAAAAAATGAAACAGCATGTACAATGACTAGAATAACTCAAAACATGAACCCCTCCATAGAAAAAGAACATCGTTGTATCCCTAGGACATTACATTCTATCAGGAGCTTTGATTCCAAGAAGATCTAGTGCTTTTTCCAAAACAATTTTGAAGGAATTTACTAAACAAAGACGTGAATTTTCAAGTTCAACATTCCCCAAATCCAAAACCTTTGATTTTTCATAAAATGAATTAAATGCTACTGCCAAATCATAGCAATATCTTGCAATTACTTTGGGAGATAAATTACTTGCAGCATCTCTGACTTGCAAATTAAAGAGACCAATATTTCTAATCAGATCTAATTCTGATTTGTCTTTCAACAAAGAAAAATCAACATCAATTGTAGGAATACGGTCAGATTTTTCTAATATTCTAGATGCTCTTGCATGAGTATATTGAATGTAGGGTGAAGTATCACCCTCTAAGCTAAGAGATTTTGTTAAATCAAAAGTGATTATTTTGTCCAAATCTTGTTTTATCATTTCATAACGTAAAGTACCAACTGAAACTGAATGTGCAATTGTTTCAATTTCTGAATCATCCATTTCAGGATGTCTTTTTTTGGTTTCTTCACTTGTTTTTTCTTTTAAAATTTTATAGACAGAATCAGCAGAAACGTATAGACCTTTTCTGCCAGACATTTGTGCTTGTTTACCATCAGTGTCTAATCCAAGTGTTTTTGCAGTTTCTGAACTTAATGTGACAGACTCATATCCAAGGTGATTATACGCATTAGGAACAGATTTGAATTTGTCCATTAATGAAGTGATAATTTTTTGTAATCTTGCTTGTCTTGAATCAATTACAGTGACAACCTTTTCACCTGTAAAATTTTTAGAAATTTTATCAGTTTCTTTCAAAGTGGTTTGCCATAGAACTCTAGAATTAGGTTGCTCTTTTTCGTATTTTTCATAGTTGAATGGATCTTCAAGCAAGCCCAATTTCCAAGCAGCATATGGAATGTCTTTAGCAATGTACGTTGCAGTTCCATTACTACGAACAATTACCTTATCTTCTTCTTTACCTTCACCACGAATTACCCAGCAACCCCCATTCTTACCTTCATTTTCAAATTCAATTAGTTTCATCTCTTTGAGTTTTTCAAAGATTTCACTCCAAAGACCAGAACGAATAATTTGAGATTCAAAATTCAGACAGTCATAAGTGACACCAAGATTCCAACAAGTTTCAAGTTGTCCTGCTAAGACTTTTCTAGTAATTTTATCTGCAAACTTTGCAATTTCAGAATCACCATCTTCAAGTTCTTTGAGAATATTTTTTCTAATCTCCTCGAGGTTAGGATCAGCCTCATATTTCTCAGTTATTTTGACATAAACATCATCACCACAATAATGATCAAATTTCTTTCCGTTTGGAGGTTCTTCTGCATACCCAAAGTGTTTGAATCCAACTATAATATCAGCAACTTGAAGTCCAGAATCATCAATGTAATTTAGCACATTTACTGTATAGTTTGCTTTTTCTAAAATTCTAGATACAGTGTCTCCGATGATAATATTTCTAATGTGTCCAATGTGAAGGGCTTTGTTAGGATTGACACTAGTATGCTCAACTACAATCGTAGAGCCATTACCAATATCAACATCACCGCATGTGTCAAGGTATGATTCAGAGAGGATTAATTGAGATAATTTTTCCCAGTTTGCAAAAAAATTAAGATATCCTGAAGGATGGGCTTCAGATTTTAAAACTAGTGTATTGACACATTTAGAATATTTTTCAGAAAGTATTTCAGCAATTTCTTTAGGGCTTTTTTTTAATTGTTTTGTAAGCAAATAAGAAATATTGGAGCTTACATCACCAAAGCCAGGTTTTGCAGGTTCAACAGAAAATTCTATACCAGGAATAGATAAATCTGATAATATCTTGTTTAGATTATTTTCAATTTCGTCAATAATTGATTTGAATGTCATTTTATATCTCAGATAAAATAGGTGCTAATTTATCTAATGCCTCAATAACCCCATCTCCAGCATGTGATGAAACTACCATGGTTGCCTCAGATTTTACAAGATCAGAAGCATTACCTAATGCAATGCTTGTTTTTGCTACTTTGAATAATGGAATATCTGTGGCGCTATCTCCAATTGCGATGACGTCATCACGTGAAATAGATAGTTTGTTCATGATTTGTGTAAATCCAGTTCCTTTGTTAATTCCTGGAGAATTGATATGATATGCATATTGGCTATCAGATAATTCAACCCGTATATTTTTTTCAGCAAGCAACTTTCTTGCAAGTTCCAAATCAAATGTTCTCTCTAAAACAACCTCAGTCATTCTTGGAAAAACATGTTTTTCTTGTACATTGTCAATATTATCTTTAATTATTTTAAACGCATTTTTGCATTCTTCAAGATTTCCCAACAAAATATGATCATCTGAATCCAGAGTGATACAACCACCATTCTCACCAACAGCAATTTTCGTAGTTCCACCAAAAACAGATAATAAAAAACCCTCAATTGAAGACCTTCCAGTTACAAAAATTACATCATGCCCCATGTTGGTTAAACGACGTAATGATTCAAGAGCATCCAAATGAATTCTACCTCCACCATTTTCAGTAATAGTTCCATCAATATCTACTGCGAATGTTCTCTTTTTCACAATATTGGTTTTTTGGACCGAATAATATTTGCTACTGAACAGAAGTTATACGATTTTATTTGAAAAGATAATGGAAAGAAGTGAATCGTATTGGGAATTCCTGAAAAAATTAAGGCCATTCAAGATGAAATGGCAAAAACCAAGATCAATAAAGCTACAGAACAGCACGTAGGTTTACTCAAAGCAAAAATTGCAAAGCTCAAAAGAGAGCAAGAAGCTGACATTATCAAAAAATCTGGAATGAAACAAGATGGATTTGATGTAAGGCGGAGTGGAGATGCAACTGTTGTTTTTATCGGATTGCCAAGTGTGGGAAAATCAACCCTGTTAAACAAAATGACTAGTGCAAATTCAGCCATAGGAGCTTTTCAGTTTACAACACTAACTGTAGTTCCAGGAATGATGGAATATAGAGGTGCCAACATCCAGGTATTAGATCTTCCAGGAATCATCAAAGGAGCATCTTCAGGTAAAGGATTAGGAAAGAGAATTTTGTCAGTTGCAAGAACAGCAGATCTTGTATTACTAATGTTAGATGTATTTCAACCATTTCACGAAGATGTGTTAGTTACCGAATTAGGAAATATAGGAATCAGACTAAATCAACTACCTCCAAACATTACAATTGAAAAAGCATCCATGGGTGGAATTGCTATTGCACAACAAGTGAAATTAACAAAAATTACAGAAAAACATCTCAAAGATATTTTACATCTTTACGGTTTGGTTAGTGCACGTGTGGTAGTTAGAGAAGATATCACATCAGAACAACTAGCTGATCATATTGCAGGAAACATTAGTTATTCAAAAGCACTTACAATTTTAAACAAAATTGATTTAGTTGATGCAGCATTTCTAAAAGATTTGAAAACAAAAATTAAATCAGAAGTTATCGAAGTGTCTGCAAATTCAGATCTCAATATAGACATACTTAAAGAAAAAATTTATGAGAAATTAAAATTCATCAGAATTTATTTGCGTCCAAAGAGTGGAGAAGCAGATTTCAAAGAACCATTAATTGCTAGAGAAGGGGATACTGTAGAAGATATCTGTAATAAATTACATAGAAAATTGAAACAAGAATTCAGATACGGTTTAGTTTGGGGTAAAAGTGTAAAGTTTGGAGGACAGCGAGTGGGGTTGAATCATATCATGATTGATGAAGATGTGTTAACTATCATCAAAAGACGTGGTGTGTAATCAAAAAATAGATCTGGATAATTTACAATTAAAATTCTTGTTTTTAAAAAAAATAAAATAAATATAAAAAAATAATTTAAAAAAAATATCATTATTACGCTCAAATAACCTTAGAAATAAGAAAATTATAGAAAAATAATAGATCTAAAATCTAAAAAAATAGTTTCAAAAAAAGATAATTAGAAATTTTACGATCAAAATAAAAAAAATTCAATAAAATTACTTCATAAATTGTAATCAAATTGTGTAAATTTCTTTAGTTTAACCACTGAAAAACAATGAAATTACGTAATTCTGTATGGCTATAAAAATAAAAGCTGCAACTAAACGTAGATCAGCACCAAAATCTGCAGCAGCTCCAAAAAGAAAAGCAGCTCCAAAAAGAAAGGCAGCTCCAAAGAGAAAGGCAGCAGTAAAATCTGCAGCAGCTCCAAAGAGAAAGGCAGCAGTAAAACGCAGAGCCGCTCCAAAGAGAAAGGCAGCAGCTCCAAAGAGAAAGGCAGCAG
>JAPFBP010000065.1 GCA_029250275.1 Candidatus Nitrosopumilus sp.
CAACTGAGATTGAATCTAAAGTGAACATCCCAATGGATAAAACGCCAGTCGTTGTTGATGACTTGGGGAATTATGTACTCATAGTGGAAATGGGCAACTATGAAATCCAAAAAACATTCTCAGTTGTAGATGAAAAATCCACGGATGAACAAATTTGTGGAATGGGAAATGTGCTGGTTGATGGAATCTGTCTGACTCCAGAACCCCTATATTTTGAAAACATTGGTAAAGAAAAACCATGTGGTGTGGGAACAACCTATCAAGATGGAATATGTATTGTTAAAGTGCAAACAGAAAAAACCAATTCAACTGGCATATGGGGAACAGTAATTGAAACTTTTGTAATGTCTCCACTAAAGCAGTTCAAGTCAGGAATTTCAATTGATAACATTCAATGTAGAGATTCCTTGATTCTTGTAGCAAAACATGATGGCTCTCCTGTATGTGTTAAACCTGAAACAAGACAGAAACTCATTGAGAGAAATTGGATACCTGAAGAGTCTCTTTGTTATAGTTGTGGGGGTATGATATCTTTTGATAATTATACTGAGGTAGAAAATGAAAACTAGACTTTTGATAATTATTGCAACAATTACCATTTCTTTATTTGGTTATACACAATATGTAGATGCGATATGTATGGAAAATCAAGACTGGTCAGATGCACCATGTTATGGCTGTATTGGATGTTATCCTGGACTAGAACAAGAAAAGATAGAATGGGAACCATACTATGATTACAAGGGTTCAATGTGGATGAATGCCAAAAAAATACAACTGGAAACTGCCATACACAACAGTTCATTGAGAGAGTGGTTTGAGCAAAGCGACAATCAAGCACACAAAAACGTACACAAATACTACTTTCTGCAAGGCGATGTTCCAAATATCTATGGGATGAATTTTGATGAGGCTTTAGGTTTTGAAAGAGCATGGAATGCGGTTGAAGATAGTTCTCCTGACGCTCCATTGTTGTTGTGGAATTATCATGATGTAATTTTTGATGGTACGCTGATTGAGACTGATCTTGCCGTAACAATAACGGGAGATCATGTCCCGTTATACCACATAAATGTAAATCAATACTTTAAGGGAGAGAAAAACTCAGATATGATTACAGCAGTTGAAAATCCTGACGACTTGGAATTTGATTTATTTGAAAACGGACTATTTTATCTCAAAAAGATGGATGGTCAAAATTGGTATACTGCAACCATTGCATCTACAAAAACTTTTGGGAATTGTGATGCACGTGACCTAATAGAAATCAACCCTGTACTTCCAAATGAAAAACCTGCAAGAAGTGCACCAATTTTACCTGAAGGCTTTGTTGATCCTTGTGTTCCTAATTATTATGATGTTGATCCTGATGGAAACAAATCTGTGTATTCTCTTGAGATTGATACATCTTTGTATTCTCTAAAACAACAAATCAAAAAAGGCTGGAATATTGAGAGTTTGTTCTGTCATGATGAACAAGTTTTGATACTCAAAATCACTGATGAATCTCCTGCATGTGTTAAACTTGAAACCAAAACTAAACTGATTCAGAGAGGTTGGGCTGAACCATTAGACGATATTATAAAACAAAGAACTGTACCTTTTGAATCCGAATCAGTTCCAGAACCACCGCCAGAAACAGATGTTGAAATTCAGTTATACAATGCAAAAAAAACACTACAAAATGCATATCACAATCAGCTAAATTTGGGAGCATACTACATGAAGGATGTCATTGTAGGTTTTGGAACATATGATGATACTCTGATCATTGACATTCCATCAAAATATACCGATCAGAACTCTATACAAGAAATCAAAAAAGAAATCAGGCATATCGTAGGTGATAAAGTAAAGATTGACTATGCAGTATATGATGAGCCAATCGAAAGACACATCTCAACTGTAATTCCATATCTGTGGAATAAAATACTACATCAAAAGCAAATAGAGTTTGCCCCAAAGAATCAAGGTTACGGGAATAATGCTGATGGGTTTAAACAGCATGACAAGGTATGCTCACCACTAGTCACATCAAATGGAACAGAGTTTTACATATCATCTACATTTGATTATGAGCCATTTGAGATTACTGGAACATTCATTGACAAAATAGAGCCTGAGGGATGTCATAAAATATGGAAAACAGATATGCTCATGGCAGAGCCAAACAGAGTTACTGCATTATGGTTAGAAAATGAAAACTAAAACTTTGATAATTTTCCTAATTTTAGGAACTATTACTCTCATTTACCCCACTTCAGCTTTTGCCTGTTCGTTGGCATTTGATGTTGGTTTTCTAACTCCTTGGAATGAGTATCTTCATGGTGATTGTTCAATCACTACTGGAACGACAAGTTGGACTGGAATGATCTACATTATGCTTGCATTTATCGTTCCAACAATTATAATTAAAAGAAAAAAGAAACTTTCAAAAAAAATCTATCTGATAATTCCTGTAATAATTTTTATCGTGATGTTGTTTTATTCTATTTTTATTTATGGTACAGCAGATATCACACAATTTTCAATACCTCATGGAATCTATGGCGGTATTGACTATGATACTGTAGCATGGTTGGATACTGAAAAAGATTTCAAAAGAATACTGGGTGAAAGAAACATTATATTTTCAAATGAAAATTTTAACACAAAATATGATTATGCGGGAGGAATTAACTCTGACAATATAGAATATCAGATCAATATGCCTGCAAATTATTGTGGATTTGTAATATCTGATGAAGGAGAAGAGTATTGGTATACTGCAACATTTGATAAAATTATTACATCATCTGAATTACATGAGGAAAACCCATACAACTGCTCTGGCGAATCTAAAGAATGTACATGTAGTATACAAGAATCAATGAGGGGGAGATTTTTAGAAAATGAAAACTAGACTTTTGATAATTATTGGGATTGTTTTGGCATCTGTTGTATTGGTAAGCTCTGTTTATGTTATATCTATCCAGAATCGATGTGAATCCTTACTTGGTGATACACACTATCCACGTCCACTGACTTTGTGGAATTGTTTTGATTACTTGCAAATGATTGACTATCCTCCAAAACCAACTCATACTTCAATTCCAGAACCAGAACATCCATTTGAACAAGAAGACTCGTTTACTAAAATTGAGATAATGTTTGGTGAACAACTAGACGACAAATTAGTACCTGTAATTTTTACTGAAGTAACAACTAATTCAGAAACTCTAGATGAAATAATGGTATGGAATTTTGAGTTGATTGGTCATTCAGGTGATGACAGAAGAGTTGTTTGGGATACACTTCCAAAAGATAAACGAATTGGGTATAAAATTACTGATGATGATGGACTAGACATTCGTATACCCGAAAATATTATTTCAATCCCTCTTGATCTACACGGATACAAAATGGATTGTGGTTTTTTTCAAACAGTAGCAGGCGAATCTGCACATCCTACATTATTTGAAATAAAAAATAATACCTCTACCATCTATGCCCAAAACTCTAGGATTGGAATCTATCCGTATTCTAATGGGGAATATTCTTTTGAGTTTGCATCAATTTTTCCAAACAATGTTTCATTCCCTGAAGATGCTGTAGAAATAATATCACAGAATACTAGAGAATGCAAATTAACTCATAATGTTGAAAATGATTTTACAGAAAAATATACAGATGGATATTACACTAAAATGACTTTTAGGTTTAATTAAAAATGAAAACTAGACTGTTGATAATTATTGGAGTTCTAATAATTGCCATTACAAGTACATTCATCTTAAATTATTATAATGATGAGGAGATTAAATCCCAAAAGTTTAGCGATGAACAACTTGATGAAATTTTCAAACGTTGTGATTATCAAAAAAGAATGGATGATAGAAACTGGATTGGCTCTGATGGAAACGAAATTACTGATGAACAACCGTTTTACGTCTTGCGTAACTCTACTCATCTCCTTGATAATAATATCTGCAAGTGGATGACCATTGAAAAATATGAATATGATGCCAATCTCAAAGATGCTTTAGGAAGATGCTGGGTTGGGAACAGTGAATTTCTAGATGATGATTTTGTCCTATGGAGTAATGAAACGCATTACATCAATAAGGACACTTGTTTAATTACTGAGGCAATTCACTCTGGAATGAGTATAGACCGTACAGTATATCCTGTTTCTTTTGGTATGACACAAGAAGAACTTGAAATGATACAACAAATTTTAAAGAAATGCGCTGATCCAAATAAAGACAAACTTTCATATGAATTAGGATTCGCATTCAGGAATCAAACTCACTACATTGACAATAATATTTGCGAGTGGCAGAAAATAAAATGAACACTAGACTATTGATAATATTTTTAATTACATTATTGCCATTGTTTGGATTCATCAATAATGCACAATCTCTCTCTTGTGCCTTGCCTCAACTAGGTGCAGAATATGACGAGTCTGATTATGTTTTACATGGTAAAGTATTGGAAAAAAACTATTACGCTTGGGATTCTCGAATACCTGTAGTAACATTTGAAGTATTAGAATCATTCAAGGGGGATACAAGTGGGCAAATTTCTGTTTCAGTTAATGAGACTTGGGATTACAA
>JAPFBP010000094.1 GCA_029250275.1 Candidatus Nitrosopumilus sp.
CACCATCACCAACAAATCAAGTGGTATCATTAATGTGATTGACACTGGTGACAAGGGCATAGTTGGAGTAATAATTAACAGCGGTGGAAAAATAAATGTTGGACAATCTGCTATTGACGCAATTAAATTATCCGGTAAGAAAGCAGATGATAAAAAAGTAGACGATAAGGTAGTAACTGAACTTGTATCAAACTGTGGTGCAGGAACTGAATCTGTAAATGGTATTTGTGAAGTTATACAAATTGAAACTGAAGCAAATGGCGGTGGCTGTCTAATTGCAACTGCAACATATGGTAGTGAACTAGCACCACAAGTACAACAATTAAGAGAGTTACGTGATAATTCACTATTATCTACAGAATCAGGTATACAATTCATGAATTCATTCAATGATGTTTACTATTCATTTTCCCCTGTAATTGCTGATTATGAAAGAGAAAATCCAATATTCAAAGAGATGGTCAAAGTTGCAATTACTCCAATGATAACATCACTGTCTATCTTGAATTACGTTGATATGGATTCTGAAAGTAAAGTGTTAGGGTATGGAATTAGTTTGATCATTCTAAATGGTTTGATGTATCTTGGAATTCCTGCAAGTGTAATTGTCGTAGTTAGAAGACTCTAAATCATTAATACAAAATTCACTCAAACCATGACTAAATATTGTTTTTGACAAAGAATTACATAATGCATGCAAAGAAGCAATACTCTACAGGAAAAAGAGATGTTTGATACGACACTTTTGAGTGATTATTTTGATGAATTGTCAACTTTTTATCTTAGAATTAGATTAAAAATAACATAGATGGAAAAATCAAGTTTACACAAAGAATCTACAGATGATGATCTGTCAACAGAAGAAATAGCAGATATAAAAAAATTTCACTCTGAGACCAGTGAAAAATCAAGACGATTTTCCACTGCTGAAGAACTTATCAAGGATTTGAATAATTCTTAGCAATTACTTTGTACTGTTGAATTAGGTTTAAGGAAATAATGACAGATTCAATAAAATTTAGATATGATTTAGCCAATTGAGGACATTGAGGGAATGATTCTTTCTAATTGCTAAAAACGGCATTAACTTAACTTTAAAATTTAGTCAATTTAATATCTGTGAAGCTTAAATTGGGCGATTTTCATAACATGCTGGGATTGTGGTCTAGCTTGGTATGATTCTGCGTTTGGGACGCAGAGATCGAGTGTTCAAATCACTCCAATCCCACATCATCATCTTATTATCAAATTATCTCACAGTCTAATTGCCGAGCAATGAGGAAGAGTTAGAGTAAAGATTTTGAAATGAAGAAAACTAATTGAGTCTGAGCTCCGGCATGTTTTTATGAATAATTTTATTCATTGGGTTTATTGAAATTTGAGAGACGCGATATTATTCTGATTGTGGGGCTTTTCCTTATCGTGCTTGGAATTACACAATATGTTCCATTTCACTATTCGGCATTGATTGGAATATTACTATATTTTACAATCAAAATGTATGTGGAAATGAGAAGGCGATCTTTTGCCAATGCTGTTGGAGATGGAATGTGTATGGAATGTGGTTCTAGGGTTATTGATAAAAAATGCCCAAAATGTGACTATTCTCAAGAATGATTTCTAAGAATCTTCTATATGCAAAAATGATTAATTTTAGACATGATA
>JAPFBP010000066.1 GCA_029250275.1 Candidatus Nitrosopumilus sp.
GATCCTGATAATTTGAAAGCAGCAAATGGTAGAAATTTTGTTTTGGAAAACGAGATAAGTAACTCATTAGATTTAATCTTGATAATTACAATAATTGGTAGTGTAACATCTGTTTTTTCTTTTATTATGATTTTGTTCAAAATTAAAGAAAATAAAAAATTACAAGAAAGAGTGATTATATCTGACGAACAGATCGAAGATTTAGTTGATAAATTTATGGGAAAAACAGCAGAACTAAAAAAACAATTAAAATCTTAATTTCCTATCATGGACTGACTTAAATTCCAATTATATGGTAATTTGTATCAAGTATATGCTCTACTCCATAAGCATATATCATAATCTTACTACCTTATCCACAATGATAAAAACAACTTTTATTGCAATTTTTGTAGTTGCTGTTCTTTTAACCGGAACTATTACAGGACCTGTTGGAATGATTCAATATGCCGATGCCTTGAAAGCTAAAGGTACTTCGACAAATAATATCAATTCAAATAAAATCTGTGGTGATAGATTATGTTCTGAACCTGCAACAGAAAAAAAACCTGTTGAAGGAAAGAAGAAAGAACAAGTAAAATCTGAAAAGAAAGCAGAAACTGCAGAAAAAGCTAAAGAAGTTCCAAAGAAAGATACAAAATCTGAAACAATGGATGCTGCAAAAGCAGTGGCAACCATAAAAGTTCCAAAGACTGTTACCGGCGTTTTGACATCTGTTCAAGACCCAGGTCAAGGGCATGAGAACCATCAACTAGCTATAGTTTTACCTCCTTCTGATAAAGTATATCGTGGCCATCTTGTATATACTGCATCTGAAAATGTTCAACTTGTAGCATTACATGGTCCATTAAAAGACAGTAGTGTCAAAGGACAAAAAGTTTGGAGTACTGATGGAAAAACACAGTTTGGTTTAACATTTGTAGATAAAGAAAGATCTACAGGTGTCTGGCAATTCTCAGGAAATGCAATTGCAATTCATACAAAGAACTCAGAACCATTCACCGTAAGCTACTCTGTAACATACACTGAGCATATTGTCGATGGGGAAAAAACGTTTAGAAACACTGTAACCTCTCAGCAAGATCCTGGAGTTGGACATGAGAATCATCAACTAGCCATGTTGTTGCCTCCTAGAGAACAAGGATACTCAGGTCATTTGACATTTGATGCATCTAAACCTGTAGAAATTATAAATTTGTTAGGACCTTTCTCAAAAGGTGCATTACGCAATGTCCCTAGTTGGACTCTTGATGGTGAAACATACTATGCATTATCGCTAGTTAAAGTCACATCAGCTGGTTCTATACAGTTCTCAGGAAATGCTTTGGCGCTTCACACTACGAACTCAGAACCATTCACTGTAAGCTACTCTTTAGTACTTACAAAATAATTTTTTTCTTTAACAATCAGTAATTACTGCCTATAAAGCAAAAATATCACATACCCGACATATCCTGCAATCAGCAAAATTCCCTCTTTTCTAGATATGATAAAACCACTACGCATTATTGGAATCAATACAAGACTAAATGCCAACATCACTCCAACATCAATTAGAACTTGCTCGCTAACTGTAATGCCTGAGATTAACGATGAAATTCCCAATATTGCCATGATGTTGAAAATGTTACTTCCTACAATATTTCCCACAGCAAGATCTGTATGGCCTTTTCTTGCAGCAACTACTGATGTAATTAATTCTGGCAACGATGTTCCTATTGCAACTACTGTTAACCCCATGAATAGTTCTGAAATTCCAAAACTCGTTCCTATGATTACTGCATTATCTACAGTAAGAAAGGATCCTCCAATTAAGAGCAACAGTCCTGCTATCATAAAGATAATAGATTTTGGAAAAACATTTTTCTGTAATACCTGTGAAACTGGAATTTTTTCAATGTCCGTATCTTTCTTTGAGCTACGATAACTGTACCATGTAAAAACAATAATTCCAACAACAAGTAATACACCATCAACAAAATCGATTTTGCCATCTAGAATTATTGCAAGTAACAAAAATGAAACTCCAATCATTATGGGAACTTCTTTTCTTATTACTGATTTTGAAATAGTAATTGGACTGATAATCGCAGATATTCCAAGAACTGCTCCAATGTTTACAATATTGCTACCTACAACGTTTCCTAAAGCAACATCTGATAATCCTTGCATTGCCGCAGAAATACTCACTGCCAATTCTGGAGCTGAGGTTCCAAAAGATACTACAGTCAGACCGATTACTAACTGGCTTACACCTAGTTTGTTTGATATGGCGATAGATCCTTTGACTAGCCATTCGGCACCAAAATACAACATTGTCAAACCTGCTACTACAAACAAGAAATTAAAAATTAACTCCATAATGATGTAACTGGTATTGAAATTATATCCTTTTTCTTTAGGAATTGTGAAAACAATTTAGTGCATTGTATCACGACAGCACACTGATGACGCATAAATTATTTCTAGTCGTCTAGAATTAGAAGTGCTGTGTATAGAATTTTTTCTTGAAATACAATAGTGGTTAGTTTGGCGTCTATGATTTTTCTTTGTTCTACAATTTCATTTACAAGAGTGTCTAATTTAGATAATTCTTATGTTTGGATTGTTTCAATATGAATAATTTATGTTGTTTCATTTAGAATAAAAACATCAAATTCATTTTGCAATTCCATCACGTCTAATTTCTGCAATTCCTTGAAATCCTTTGTAGGTTTGTTTTTTAATTACTCATGGACTGCTCCATGATAATATGAATAGGATTCAGATACATCTACAAGATGTACTATGATTTCTTCTCTGTGACCATCACGATGAATCAACCATAAGTTCTGGTCGCAGTAATCTACTTTTCATGTTCATAGTAGTGGCATTTACTTTGGATATACATCATTTTGATCTGTTAAATCCAATTTGAGAATATTTAACAAAATGAAAGTTGATTTGGTTCAGAATCAACATCACTTCTATTCTCTTTAATTCTAAAATCTACACTATAATATCTGGAATGTAATCTGGTGGCAGATGATACATGCCTATTATTTGTTAAATAAATCATATTACACAAGATTTTATTTTAATTTCAATACGCTCAAGTTCATAATTTTAGAAGAAAAAAAGAGGATTCTTAGTTCTCAAATTAAAAAGTTTTATTTCTTTTTTGAATCTTTTTTAGCTGTAGTTTTAGCTGCTGCTTTTTTCTTTGCTGCCATAAGTGGTAGTTAGGTTACTTGAATTTCTATATGTGAAATGAAAAAAAGTACACAAAACAAGTATTATTGCGAATACTATTTTAAATTCTAAAATATTCTAAAGCTATGTGTTTGTCCGATCTCTTGGATTAAAGAAGAACTAAAAATCTGTGTCATCTGCAGGTAATCTCAGATTGAATCATGTTATGGTTCATTTGCTATTTTTTTTGATTAATAATATCTTCTGTACCAATTTCATTCTATTACAATTTATTACAAATACAATTGATGATATACCTAACATTCAAAGCCAAGATACTTTGATTGAATACAAATTGGAACCAAATCATGATTAAAACTAAATGTGATCGATGTGGAACTGATTTAGGCACGGAAAGTAAGAAAACTAAACAAAAATTTTGTGGTAATTGTAAAAAGAAATTTGGTTTATATCGATAACAGGTAATCATTCTGCAGGTTTTTTTTCTGTTCTTTTAACACTGTCTTTTTTCTTTCTTGCACCAAAACTAATTAAAACTAGTAAAAACCCAATTCCGATTAAAATTCCTGACAATAACTGATAAGCTTGATTTTCATCCTCTGCTATCATTAAATCAATTATTTCCTCATCAGTCATTCCAGATTTACCCAAAGGCTGTTCTGCAAAGGTCATGGTGAGAATAATTCCTATACTGATCATTGCTAGTCCTCCACTTAGAATTTTTTTATCGACAAGAACCATTTCTAATACTAATTGGATTTTACCGTATATTAGACATTTTGCATATTTTCCAACTGATTCAAATCCTTACGCTCAACAAATAAAAATAAACGATCAAACAGTAGAACAAGATGGGATGGAAGATATATTATTCGATATGAATTCGTTAGTATAGAATCATTTTCAAAAGACTATTTCATCGAAGAAATGAGGTGAACAATAAGTGAATCTAAAAATGTAATTGTGGTTTATCATTATCCAAATGGTGACGTGTATGAATTGATATTTAATTCAGCACCTCAGAATTATTCCAAAGATGTAAAAATATTCAATGAAATGGCAAATAGTTTCTATGTTGGGAAAACCGAAAAATTAACAAATATAATATCAAATTTAAAATCACAACAAAAACCAACATCTGTTGAAATTAAAAATCCTATAACATCTGAACCAAAAATTACTCAAATTAGTCCTGAACCAGAACCTGCCATAGTATCACAACCAATTTGCGATAAGGGAACAATAGAAAAAGATGGAAAGTCTGTAGTTAAAATAAAATCAATTCCA
>JAPFBP010000095.1 GCA_029250275.1 Candidatus Nitrosopumilus sp.
AAAGGATTGCTTTATGGTAAGGATTTGAGATATAATTTGAGATTGCCCACTGATTATCAACTCCGGGATAGAGATGTTGTATCTCTAGTCAGTGCTATTAAAAAATAATTTGATTATTGATTTTTTTTCTTTAATTTATCTAAAATATTATTTGTCATTTTTAACAAACTGTTATGCTTGGATCTCCCTTAAAATTTATCGTCATATGACACAATTCCTAAAAGAGGGCATCCAACTTGTGTACTACATTGTATAATAATCCATAATTCGAGCCTAGGTGATGCTGTTTTCAATTTGTTCAAATGATGTGTTTGAAACTCTCAAATCTTTAAATTTCTCAGGCTGAATAATTTTTGCTAAAATTTCAATTCCTTCCACGGTTCGTATACTTGGTTTACTAAAAAATGAATTTGCATCCACTGCAAAAATTTGGTTGTTTTTTACAGCTTCAAGTTCTTTCCAATTTTCTTTATTTTTTAGAAATTTTTTATATTCTGTGACTGTTCGTTGGGTGTCGAAACCACATGGCATCAAGATGATTATTTCTGGATTCGATTTTACTATTTCATGAATATCTAATCTTCTTGAATGTTCTCCTGTTTTACTTATCATGTTTATTCCACCTGCGATTTCTATCATTTCTGGAACCCAATGCCCTGCAGTAAAAAATGGTTCAATCCATTCAATTGCAAGAACTTTTGGAATTTTATTTGATTTTATTTTTCTAATGTTTTCAATTCTTTTCTCTAGTGCATCTACAATCTCTCTGGCTTTTTCTTTACGTTCTAATATTTCTCCTAATTTTAAAACTGATTCAATTATTTCTTTCATGTTGTGAGGATCCATTGAATAAAGAATTGGTTTTTTTTCAAGAATTTTTACAGCCTTGTTGACTTGATTAGTATAAACTGCACACACTTCACAAGTTTCTTGAGAAATAATTAAATCTGGATTTGCTTTTTTTAAGTTATTTTCGTTTAAAACAAAAATATCTTTTCCATCCTTTAGTAATTGACAAGTCATGGTATCAATTTCTTTACTGGTTAGTTTGTCTGAATTTACTACTGAATTAATTACACATGGCTTTAGTGTTGCATCTGTTGGATATTTACATTCATGAGTGACTCCATATAGATTATCTTGTACTTCAAATTCATAAAGTAACTCTGTTGCACTAGGTAAAAATGACACGATTCTGTTAATTGGCATGTTTTAGTTTAGTAAATAATCCTTTAAACACTATTCGTTAACAAACTCCCAATTTTTGTAATTAGGCAAGTTACTCAAGAAAACCCTACTTACTGACAGTCAAATTAGACATAAAATAAGTCTAAAATCTAATTTTTCAAATCTGCTTTTATCTTGTAAAATTCTTTTTTGTCAATTTCACCTTTACTATATCTTTCTTGTAGAATTAACAATTTTTTGTTTGGCGATTTTTCAAAGTCTGTTTTTTTTATTTTTCTATTGCTGCCCACTGGCGCCTGTATTTTTTTGAACCCACATTTTGGACATTGATAAATTCTGCTACCAACACTATATTTGCCATTATAAGGTACTTCTAATTCAAACACTTCTTGACAATTTTTACATGTATTCATCACAAGTCTTACCATTTACAATTGGTTACAATGATTTTGAACTTAAG
>JAPFBP010000022.1 GCA_029250275.1 Candidatus Nitrosopumilus sp.
TTTCATCTGATTCTTGTTGTTGTCGCTTTAGGACCAGCTCGTGTCTTTGCAGTGCCGATTCCCTGGATTTTTCTTCTGATTCGTTCTGGTTTAATTTGTTTAGGGCTTGATTCAGTTCTGCCTTTAGATCATCTACATCGTCAATTCCTGATACGACATTTGAGAATTTTGTAAAAATGTTAATTCTCTTGGAAGCTTTGGCATATTCTTTTCTTAGAGTTTCAGGATACAATTTTGATTGTTTTTCATACGAATCCTTTGGCTTGTGACCAATCACATGGCCGGCCACATCGATTCTGCAACCAGAGTCAATTAATGTGGATTTTAGCAAGTCACGAAGTTCATGGGAATCTACTTTGAAGAATTTTTTGCCATATTGGTCTTTAGTGTATTTTTGTATTCCAGATGAATTTGCAAGACGTGCAAAATGTTTGAAAATCCATACACTATTAATTGGCCTACCAAACTTGTTTACAAACAAAGGAGCATCATCACTCATTTTATCACCAGTTTTTTCTTCACGGATTTTCAGGTATTTTTGCAATGCATCAACAGAATCACGTTCAAGAAAACCAGTATGAAGGTAACCTGTCTTCACTCGAGATAGCCTGATTGGGACTGGGCATTTATCTAAATCCCATGCATCATAAATATCAGTTCCAAACCATTTAACAATTTGTTCCCATGCTTCAAAGTTGAATCTGTCCTCCAATGTGGCAACATCCATCCCCCTGTGAAATTTGCACAAAAAGATAGCCTTTTCCATCACGCTTGGCTTTCCTGTTGTGAGTAGTGCCATAAGATCAGACAAAGACACTTCTTGTTCCTGAATTTCATCTGAACTGTATTTTATCTTTGGATCAAATTTCAGATTTATTGGTTGTTCGTTTTTCTCAAAATAAGACATTATTGCACTTTGGGTGATTTTCACTGTTGATGCTTTTTTATGATTGTGGGCATCATCTAAAAGGTACTGTTTTATGATTTTGATTATACTTTTTTGGGGACTGAGTGGCTGCTCTAAAATATGGAGTAGTTCCTCTACATTCTCAAATAATCTGTCAATTTTTTTATGGACAAATGTGTCATTTGAAATATTACTTATCGAGTCAATCTGAAATTTTTTTCCAACCAACCATTTGTTAAATATCCACAAATGATACAGATACTGTTTTCGCGTACTGGATTTGCCTTCACTGTGCTTGAATCTAGAGCCTCGTAACTGAGACTGCCAATAAGATACCGTCTCAAGGTTCTCAAAGTACTTTGGAATGGTGCTTTTGCAAGCAGTTTTGACCAATTCTTCTTTTTTTGCAATTGATAACAAATTGACAAGAGTGTTGTATGCAACTTCTTTTGTTTTATAACCTGAAAGTATGGATGAATCATATTTTTCTAAAATTTCCGAAATTGTAAATGTATTGCCAATAGATTCGTGTGATAATATCAGCTGAAGTTTTTCAGGGATTTTGATGTCAGATTTTGGAGTAGTTGAGATTATCTCATATACAGTAGCAGTTCTCATAGAAATGGAATATTTGTTTTGGTAAATAAATATGATGAAAAATGTTGATTAAAAAACAGTTTAATATCCAAATTCAACCTTTAGGGGTGTTGCAGTTATAGTACAGTCTGGTTAGTACTCGTGCTTGCCAAGTACGTGACCCGGGTTCAAATCCCGGTAACTGCATTTTTCAACCATAAAATTCAAAAATGCTATAACGGTAAATTTGAACATCAAGACAATCACAGAATACAGAGTTTTAGATTTGAAACAACATATCAAAGAAATTGAAATAACGAATGTTAAAATTTCGTCAATAATGTTTGAAATTATGGAAAAAATGCGCGCCATGGTGCTTGAAAAATGTGCAAAAATTGAAACAAACCCATTGAAACTAATTGAAATTGATAAACATGAAATTAAGAGACCAAATGAAATTTTAATAAAAATAGAAGCTTGTGGAGTTTGCCATTCGCAGCTTCATGTAATTGAAGGAGATTGGAAAGATATTGGAATTCCATCATCATTGCCAATAGTTCCAGGACATGAAGTGGTAGGAAAAGTAGTTGAAATAGGAAATAAAGTTACCAGATTCAAAGTTGGAGACAGAGCAGGAATCACGCCACTGTTAGAAGCATGTAAAAATTGTCAATATTGTAAAGAAGGAAAAGAGTATCTCTGCGAATCATCAATAATTTTAGGCGAATCATTCAAGGGAGGATATACAGAATACATTACAGTGCTAGAAGACTTTGCGACCAAAGTTCCAGAGAACATGAAAGCAGAGTATGCAGCACCATTATTTTGTGCAGGAATTACAGCATACAAAGCAGTAAAAGCTGTAGAACCACAATTACACAAGAAGATAGGGATTTTTGGAATTGGTGGAGTTGGGCACATGGCAGTACAGTTTGCCAAAGTAGAAAACTGTGATGTTATTGCATTTTCCAGAACTCAAAGTCATCTTGATGTTGCAAAAAGGTTAGGAGCAATAGATACAATGGTATTTTTAGAAAATCAAGAAGAATTTTTATCCAAACTAAAAGAGAAACACGGGACACTTGATGCTGCAATTGTTTTTGCACCAGCAGACATTGTTACAGATACTGCAATAAAGTCAGTAAAAAAAGGTGGACTAATTGTAATTGCCACAGTGGGAGAGAATCCAGCATTTATGGCATTTGAAGAAAAAACAATCAGAGGAACACTCATTGGCTCTACGAAAGATATGGAGCAAGTAATCAAAATTTGTGAGGATAATAATTTAGAGGTCATCACCCAGTCATTTCCATTAGAGAGTGCAAATGAGGTACTCAAGAAACTAAAAGATTCAAAAATTGAGGCAAGGGGAGTTTTAATTCCTTAATTGTAAAATTAAGAGTAAAATGGATTTTATTATGAATTGCAAAAGATGTCACCATACAGATCAGATACACATTACAAATCTAGATAGTAATTCAATAATCAAGGCTGGAAAATGCCAAATTCCAAATTGTACATGCCAACAATACATAGATCCTATTCAAGAAATTGATGAGGATCTTTTGTAATAATTCATATATCAAAATCATGCCCATATAATCATGGACAAGCATAAACCATCAGATGAAATAATTAAAGATTTAGATAATTTATTATCAAAACTTAACGCTATGGAAATTGTTGCATCAGATGAATTTCAAAAAAATTCAATCAAAATCCAAAGAGCATTAGTAGAAGGTCAAATGCATTCAGTAAATGAATTTCAACATTTAAAAAAAGCTATTGATTTGTTAACTTTGCAATTATTTGAGGTTCAAAATAAAATTAACAATTCATCTTAGTGTCACTTAACCCACAACCGGTGCATCTAAACAGAGTAGATTTTTCAAGAATTTTTTCAGGTTTCATTTCAGAACCACAACAAAGACATGAGACTTTATTGGATTCAAAATTTATGTTTTCAGATTTTCGTACTACATAATCAGATTTTGTTTCTTGAATATCAGCAGAATTACAAATCGGTTTGTAATGAGTAATTATTTTTTTAAATACATTTTGTCTACGTTCAGAACTTGATTCAAAAAGTGGTAAGATTGCCAAGTGTAATGATTTCTCCAAGCCCGAATGTTCAACCCAGCATTTGTATTGTGAGTGTTGAATAAAAAATAACTCATCATCAGTCTTTTCACAATTTCCCACATAGACAATATCGAATTTATCATTCACCCTAGAAAGCACCAAGTAAACTAATTTTTCCATTGGAGGACCCCATTCTTCAAGAGGGATTGGTCCAAGAAACGTATATTGGAGAATTTGAATACTCATGAAAGTATTTTTGAGCACTTTCTTTTCATCTTTTCCCAAAAAATTCCCTAATGCCAACAATTAGATCGTAAAATCTTAACTTGAAAAGATTAAATTCAAGAGTTATGAATTTTTTGTAAATGAAAGACCCTCACAATTATGCCAAGGTTGGATACTCAATGATCTTAGTAGCTGGGAGTTTAGCAGCAATAGGCATCATTGCACTTCTTACAGCAGATGATGTATTATTAGCAGATAATTTGTCAAGGGACAAAACCGCTCATTTTAACGAATGCAAGATAAATGATTTTGTAGCTGATGATTGTGTAAAATATCGAGAGAGAATCAACACAGAGGGCTCAGGAATTTATGTAGATCCGTCAAAGTGGAAATAACTTAGTAACCATTTGTAAAATCTTCTAACATGTTTTGGTTTTTAGTAAGACGATTCATAGCAAAAAATGCACCACCCACAATTCCAGCTTGATAAAATGTATACAAGAATACTCCAGAAGAAGTAGGATCAGATTTTGTAAAACTCAAAACAAGCATTGTAAAGAATACAAATGTTCCAACAAATGTAACTATTCTATTTACAAAACCAGTATTCATTCCTACCATTCTTTTAGTAGCAGCTGCCATCAAGCCGATACTTGTGATAATCAAAAAAGTTGCACCACCGTTAGCAGTAATGAAAGTATTTAGCCAATGTAACAATCCTTCTTCCAACAGTTCAACATCAGGCATTATACTGCCACCATTAATTGCAAAATTCACAGAGCTAAACATACCACCAATAACAAAAAAGAACAAAAATATTTTGACAATTGATCTTTTAATTGGACTACGGATTTCGGATGGTTTTACAGCTCTCTCAGTAATTTTAATCCCATAAAGAAATCCTACAGCCATAGCAGGAAAAAACATGATATTGATAAGAATTGGAGATTCCTTGTTAATCGTCTCAATTTGAGGATAAAAAATCAGAAACAATAGGATGGCAAGGGAGGCAGATGATACAAATAAGATTAGACCCATATGACTACGTAAACTTGATTCTTGAGGCTCATTCCAGTTGGACACTTTATCAATTCAAAAGAAAATAATTAAAAACCAAATCCGAAAATCATTTGCTTAAATTATCAATTCTGTTTACCCTTTTTTAGTAGAAGCAATATAAAAAAATCATGAAAGGTGGCAGAACCCTGATAATTATAGGCATTATTGTTGGAATGTTTGGCTCTATTTTCCATTTACAAGGAAAATCCATTGTAGGGCCAGAATCATCATTCATGTATTCAAATCCAGAATGGGTCAGTTACGGCTTGCAAATGATAATTGTAGGAATCATCATTTTGAGTATAGGATTTGTAATTCTCAAAAAAAATTAATTTGTCACATGAAGAGTAATTGTGCTTTTAATTTTTGGTAATTTTCTAATTTTTGATATAATTATTTTATTAATTTGAGAAGCAGAATCAGTAACAAATTCAACTATAATGTCATAACTGCCATATGTAATCAAGCAACTTTTGACTTCAGGTATTTCTTTTAATTGGGAATAAAGAGATTGTTCCTCACCAACCTCACAACTAATCAACATATACGCTCTTTCCATCTAAATCATATTTTCTTAAAAATGTACCAACTTAAAGACATCTAAAAAATTATGTTTCTCAAACAGATCTCAAAAACCAGCAATCATTGGATCTTGTGGTTTCATTATTTCTCTTAACAAAATTGTTGCAAAAGATCCTCTAGACAATGAAAATTCTACCACATTATCATGTGCAGAATAATTGGAACAGTGTATTGCAGCTTGTCTAAAACCACCTTCACTACTTGCTTCTTGCATTTCTTTAATGAAGAAATCTTTTGGTGAAACTTCCTCTTGTTCTAGAATTTTTGAAATTTGAAAATCAAATCGTGTTTTTTTGTAGTATGAATAACCAACAAAAGGTAATGCTAAATTCTGATCCATGCCCTTGACATATTTACCAATAATACCATTATAATCAAAACAGATATCTCCTGATTGCGCTTCAAAAAGATCCTCACCATCCAAAAATGCAGCACTCAGAGACTGATTAAATAGAAAAGACTGGTATGCTTGAACATAAAATCGTCTTAATGAAATAGGGATTGTCCTAATTGCACGAATTGATTCCCCATGATCAATCATTTCTTTTAAAACGATTCTTTCAATATCCATCTGAATTGGAACTTGATCAAAATATTGTTGATAATTTGCCTTATCAGATAATTTTTGGCGAATTTCAGTATTCTCTTTAGAATCATAAGGCGAAGTAAATGACAAAATCAAATCAACTGTTTTATCAAAATCTTGCTGTAAAATGGCCTTACCAATAAGATGTGTGACTGGCCTTTTAGAACCAAATCGCTGATAGCCATAAAAATTAAGAATTTTGTCATATTCTGTAAAAGATTCTAAATCATTTTGACAACCAGAAATTTTCAATTTAAAATGATTTCCAATCATATCTTTTTTTGATAGAGGTTTTTTTACATAACCTAAATGTTCTAGAGAATATTTATCACTTGAAAAATTCTCTATTGCTTTTCCTGTATTTCCAGAGCATACAAATTGTTCTGTAACAGCTGATGCATCTTTTAATCCAAGAGATTTTAGTCTAATTCCTTTGTTTCTAAAAATTCCCGATAATGCATGATTAGTATCAATTTTTTTCTTTTTTAATTTATACACAGCATAACCATTCTGATCAGTAATTGATTTTTGAGATTTTTCAGAAATTAGTTCGGTAACTTGAAAATCTTCAGGTTCAACTCTGATTTTTCCACCAATGCCAGGAAACGTTGTACTGTAAACTGCAATACCAATTTGAGAATCTAAATTAGGAATCACTCTATTGTCACTGTAACATATTTACTAATGGCCACATCAGGCAATTGTGCACCAAGTAGAACTTTGTATGTGCCAGGAATAGCATCTTCAGAAGTATGGACAATGATAAAAATTGAACGTTGAGCATCAGAATCCAATTGGAATGTTTTAGGTGTTTCTACTAATTCAAGATTCAAAAAATCATGAGTTGAAGATAAGATTAACGAAACACCAAGGAGATCTTTTTGAGATAAAGAAGACACTACAAAATTAAATTCTTCTGAATTTCCAGGCGTAGTAATTAAAGAATTTGAATGTAATTGAATTTCAAGCGGTAATGGAACAGAAGTATCAACGACTCCAATATTATTTTCAGCCCATTCAGTAAACCAGATTTTTTCACCATCTATAGTAAAATCAAATATTTGAGCAACGCCACAATCAGCTAAAAGCACACCAGTTCCAGGATCACAATCAGCCCAGTTAGGGTTCTTTGAAGGGACATGGTATTCTACAAGAGATTGAGAAATAGGATCCATTACAGAAATATTATTTCCAGTTTGTTCGTTGAAAACTAGTCTACCTTGATCATCAGATTCAATCCAATATGGTCTGGATATCGGAGTTTTTACAACTCCGGTCTGATTACCATATGTACTCAATTGAGGATCAGATGTCACATATTGGACAAAATTCCCAACCACAGGATCAAAATTAAAGAATGATGATGATGTAGTATCTGCCAACCAAATTGTTCCATCATCAGCAACAACTATTCCGTTTGGTGTAAGAAGGGTTTCAGGTAATTGATAGATTTCAATAAAGTCAAGCAATGGAAGGAATTTTTCATCTGAATTTGCAACAGATTTAAGATAACCATTTTGATCAAACTTTACTAAAACTCCTCCTTGTTGAAACAACCAATTAGTATACCATACATTGTCATTTGCATCTACTGCAAAATCTGCAGTTACAGAGTCATCTATAGGAGATGGAATACTAAGATAATTTATTTCCTTACCAGATTGACTTGGATCTAGAAAGGTGAGTTTGTTTCCAGTAAAATCATTTATTATTATTTGAGAACCATCAACGAGAAGTTTTTGGGGTAAAGAATCTCCCTCTGAAGGATAAGTTAATCTCTCATATTTCTCGTCAATAGTTGAGAATTTCCAGATTGAATCATACGCTTCATCAGTATACCATATAGAACCATCTGGAGCATAATCCATCCCCCACATCATTGAACGGGCACCAGGAGGCCACAGTGTATTTTCATATTCAGAAAATGTTTCAGTGTTAGGATCAAATTTGGCTAAATTACCAGTATTAGTTTCAGCAAACCAAACATTTCCATCATAATCAGTAACAATTGCTAATGGGTTTGTACATAATGTAGGAATTGAAAATTCTTGGACATAGTCTGTGGACTTTGCATCACTTGATCCACAAAACTGAGCACGTTGTTCCTCTGGGAAATTATCTGCAGGAGTTCCAGTTAATTCCGGTACATCTTCAAGAGGAGGAGACATCATGTTTTGAAGTCCAAAACCTGAAGTTACCATGATTCCACCAAAAAATAGAACAACCAAAAGTCCTTTTTTATTCATATTTCAAAAAATAACGAGACGTGTTATATCTTATTCTCAACAAATTATAATAATTTTAGATTACCAGTAATTTTATCAATTAAATTTTCAGGAGCTGGTCCAATAGAAATGCACGTTGTAGTTCCAGGAGCCAATTGAGTATGACCAGCATCAGAGACTTCAGACCATGGAAGATTCAAATCAATTGCATGTTTTTTTACTTCTTGTAATTCCTTTATTCCAGATACTTTGACTACTACCTTTTCTTGTCCACCCCACCATTCTTTGTACCATTCAGGATGAGATTTTCTAACATGTTCTGCACCTAAAACACAGGCATGACCAACTTGAGCTGCAATCTTACCTTTACCCATATCAAGATCAGTTCTTACAACAATTACCTGTTTGATATCACCCATACTATTATCAAAAGTAAACTTAATGAAAAACTTTTAAATTAAATAATTGACAAAGAAACAAAATCTGTGAGTTATGACGTAATAATTGCAGGAGGTAGCGTTGCAGGATTACTATGTGCTAGAGAAATTTCCTCAAAAGGCTTTTCAGTTTTAGTAATTGAGGAAGATTATGAGATAGGGACGCCTGAACACTGTGGAGGTTTAGTAAGTATTGCAGGATTGGCAGAGCTTGGAGTAATACCATTTAGAAAAACTTTTAATCATATGATAGAATCAGCAGAAATTACTTCTCCCAATGGAAATAGTTTTACAATTAATTCAAAAAAACAAAAAGTTATTGAGATTAGTAGAAGAGAATTAGATAAGCAAATTGCATTTCAAGCTCAAAAAAATGGTGCAGAAATCAAAGTTAGAACTAGTTTTCAAGAAATTACAGATACAGGAATAAGAACTAGTAAAGAAAAAATTGACTGTAAAATTTTTGTAGATGCAAGAGGAGTGTCATCTTTAATTCATAAAGATAGAACAGGAATTCTATCATCAGCACAATATGAAATCTATGCAGACTGGATAAAAAAAGGCAAAGTAGAAATAATTTTTGATCAAGAAAAATATCCAGGATTCTTTGCGTGGATTATTCCATCTGGAGACGGTAAAGGGAAAGTAGGAGTTGCAGGAAAAGGAATTAAAGTATCTGAAGCATTAGAAAGTATTCTCAAAGAGAAAGGAAAATTTTCAACAATTAGAAAAATTTTTGCGCCAATTTGGATTAAAGGACCTATCAAAAAATTTGTAGAAGGTAAAACAGTAATTATCGGCGATGCAGCAGGACAAGCAAAACCAACAACTGCAGGAGGAATATTCACTAGTGGAATGGGTGGAGTATATGCAGGACAAGCAATATCAGAATTTCTTAAAACTAATAATAGAAATGATCTTGATCAATATCAAAAAAAATGGACTGCGCGATTTGGAAAAGAATTTGAAAAACAATTGTTAGCTAGAAAAATTTTAGAAAGAATTGATAATAATACAATCAATAAATTATTTGCGACAATTACACCAGAAATTACAAAAGAGATTTCAGAAAAAGATGATTTTGATTTTCATACTGGATCAATTATTAAATTACTGGGATTGAAAGGTTCAATTAAAACTGCTCAAATTCTAATTGGTGGAGAAATCAAAAAATTACTTGATTAAAACACGCATAATTTCTAAGGAAGATATAAATTATGTTTACAGAAAATTTTGGCATGTCATCTACCATAACATTACCAACATGTAGTTGCTGTCATAGACCGATTATGCCTAATGATAAATGTGTAAAATTCAATTGTCCTAATTGTGGCGGAGATTTAATTTGGAGATGTCAAAGTTGCAGAGAGTCAGCAAAAAATTATACTTGTACTGCATGTGACTTTATGGGACCATAGAAAATGACTCAGTTATTACTAGTTACAAAAATTCTTCCAAAAGGAATGGATGTAGACCTTGACAAATTAGCAGAAGATGTCAAAGGACGACTAAAAGATGGTATTACAATGAAGAGACATGCAAAAGAACCATTAGCATTCGGTTTAGAATGTATTAAAGCAGAATTTATAGTTGAAGATAAAGAAGGACAAATGGATTTACTAGAAGAAACCATCAGATCAGTTGACGGTGTGAGTGAATTTGAAGTACTCAACATGAGCCGCATGTCAGTTGACATGAAATAGGTGATTTTTTGACACGCAAAGATGAACCTTTGCAGATGAGGATTGGAGAAGCAAAACAAAGAGACGTAGGAAAGAAACGTGCTCGAATTGGTCCGGAGGCCATGGATTTTCTCAAAGTTACACCAGGTGACATTATAGAAGTAATGGGTTCAAGATCTAGCTATGCAGTTGTTTGGCCAGTTGATGAAGATGAAAAAATAACAGACATTATTCGAGTAGATGGACAAACAAGAAAAAATGTAGGTGCATCACTAAATGATGTTGTAAAAATCCGAAAAGTAACATCAAAGTTTGCAAAAACAGTTTCATTAACTCCAGTAAATGAATCAGTAACTATCGACAAAGAATTTACAGATTTTGTTAAAAATAGATTGAAAGGATTACCAATTACACATGGAGATGAAATTTCAGTTATGATTTTAGGAAACTCTATGGATTTTAAAATTACAAAAACATCTCCAAAAGGAGTAGTCAAAATTGACCGTACAACAATTCTAAGCATTTCAACAGAAACTTCAGTTGACAGAAAAGTTAGAGTGACGTATGAAGAAGTCGGGGGTTTAAGACGAGAAATTAAAGCAATGAGAGAAATTGTAGAACTTCCATTAAAACATCCAGAGTTATTTATAAGATTGGGAATTGAGCCACATAGTGGAATTTTACTTTATGGCCCACCGGGTTGTGGAAAGACTCTACTTGCAAAAGTAATTGCAAGTGAATCAGAAGCTAACATGTTTCCAATTAATGGCCCAGAAATAATGAACAAGTATTATGGTGAAACAGAAGCAAAGCTAAGAGAAATTTTCAAAGAGGCAAAAGACAATTCTCCAAGCATAATATTCATAGATGAAATTGATGCCATAGCACCAAAAAGAGAAGAAGCATACGGAGATGTCGAAAAAAGAGTTGTTGCTCAATTGTTAGCATTAATGGATGGTCTAAATGACAGAGGAAATGTAATTGTTCTTGGTGCAACAAACAGACCAGATAGTGTAGATCCAGCACTTAGAAGACCAGGAAGATTTGATAGAGAATTTGAAATTTCAGTTCCTAATGAAGAGGGAAGACTAGAGATTCTTGAAATTCATACTAGATCAATGCCAATTAGTGACGACATTGATCTTAAAGATTTATCATCAGAATTACATGGGTATACAGGTGCAGATATCAAGTCACTTTGTAGAGAAGCTGCACTAAAATCAATTAGAAGATATCTTCCAGAAATTGATCTTGAAACAGAGAAAATTCCGTCTGAAATTTTACAATCAATGCAGATTAAACTAATTGATTTTTACGATGCAATGCAGGATGTAGTCCCTACAGCTATGAGAGAATTTTATGTTGAAAGATCAAAAGTGTGGTGGCACGATGTTGGAGGATTAGAGGATATTAAAAAATCACTTTCAGACAATCTCGTAATGGCCATGAAAGAACCTGCCAAATTTACAAAAATGGGGATAAAACCTCCAAAAGGAGCTTTACTTTATGGCCCACCGGGTTGTGGAAAGACTCTACTCGCACGAGCTTTAGCTACTGAAACAGGTGCAAATATGATTTTAGTTAGAGGTCCAGAAATACTTTCTAAATGGTTAGGAGAATCTGAAAAAGCAATAAGAGAAATATTTAGAAAAGCAAAAACATCATCCCCATGTGTAGTAATATTTGATGAATTAGATTCCATTGCACGTTCCAAATCAGGAGAAGGTGGAACTGGTGAGACAATTCTAAGTCAACTACTTACAGAAATAGAAGAAGGTAGTTCATCAAGAGTCGTAGTAATTGGAATTACAAATCGCCCAGATATTTTAGATAATTCTTTACTCAGAACAGGAAGATTGGATTTAGTACTTTATGTAGGTCCACCAGATGAGAAAGGAAGATTAGAGATTATTAAAATTTTAACACGAAAAATGCCATTAGCAAGTGATGTAAAATTACAAGAGATAGCAGTAGCTACCCAAAATTTCTCAGGTGCAGATTTAGCAGCATTATGTAGAGAAGCTGCAGTTGAATCAATGAGAAACAATTCTCCAAAAATTTCAAGTCATGATTTTGCAAATAGTTTGAAACAAGTAAGACCGTCAATTACAAAAGAAGTAGACCAATGGTACAATTCAATAAAGGAAAGTATATCTAACGTGGTACCAAAGTCAGGGGATAAATCATTCTACGGATAAAAAATGGCAATACCAATAAGAAATATAGTATTTGATAAAATCAAGGAAGTAAATCGTTTAACAGATGTTGAACTTTTGAAGAGTCTCGTAAAAGAGGGACATTCCATTGCAGATGACAGATTCAACAAAATTCTTTTAGATTTAGAAATTCTGGGTCTCATCACAGTCTCATGGATTACCAAAGAGGAGCGCAGAATAGAAATTGTTGTAGTTGAACAAGAAGTAGACAAAATAGAACAACAAGTGAAGGAAACTATGGAAAGGGATTATGAAGCTAGTTTCCCAGGTGTAGATAAATAAATTTTAGAATAAAGGAAAGTGGAATGCTGCATCTAATGCAACAGCTACAAAAATTATTGTGAGATAAGGCGCAGTTACTTTGTATGCTTTCCATGCAAATTCAGATGTAGGATTCTTTGTTAATTTGTAATGGTACACAAGCATCAATGCACCAGAAACTATTGCAATAACAGTATAAACAATTCCCATACCATCTGGGATAAATGAAAGTATCAATGAATATGGAATTAAAATTAACGTATTACCTAAAATGAACTTTGATGTTTTGTGCATTCCAATTACAACAGGAAGCATTGGAACTCCAGCTTGTGCATATTCGTCTTTGAGTTTCATTGCAAGACACCAAAAATGAGAAGGAGTCCAAACGAAAACTAAGAAACCAACTAAGAAACCTAACAAATCCATACTGCCTGTTGCTGCGGCCCATCCTGCCCAAGCTGCTGCACTACCGGCAATACCACCAATTACAATATTAGATACGTTTCTTCGTTTTAGCCAAACTGTGTAAATAATAACATACGAGAAAATTCCAACAGCAATAAAGAATGCAGAAACTGCATTCAACATAAAGAAGCCATAGATTACAGAAATACAACTTACAACTAATCCATAAATCAGAACATTTGATGCGGCCATTCGTCCAGAGGGGATTGGTCTAGTGCTAGTTCTAGTCATTTTAGGATCAATGTCTTTATCATAATAGTGATTTAGTGCACTTGAACCAGCTGATGCCAATGCTCCTGCAACAATAATGTGCAAATATGACCAATTATTGAATTCAGAGGTAACGCCAACTAGCTTACTTGCAGCATACATGGATGTAACTGCAGTAATTACTAAAAGAACAACAATTCTTGGTTTTGATATCTCTAGTATTTCATTGAATCCCAATTCACTCTAGCCCTATTACAAAGCCATTTAATTTCTTCGTATAGATTTCTACTATTTCGCAAGGAATAAGTATCTCAGTCCTGTCAGCTATCTTAAATGAGTAATTGGGACCTCATGATGCCAGGAATGGGACTTACAGCTATAGGAGTAGCTGGACTTACATTGTCGTATTCAGGGATTGCACACACATTCATCGATGGCCTGCATGCATTAACTGGGCTTACGATGTTTATCGGATTAATCATACTAGCAGCAGGTATCTTAGATGGTGGAATTTCTACAAGTAATAGGGCCAAAGCAACGACTTTGGTGATTGTATCAATTGCATTAGGATTTGGAATGTTTGCCATGACCATGAATACGTCAAATTATACAGTTACGATAGCTGGAATTTTAATAGCAATTGCATTCCCTGCAATCATTATTGCATATTTATCAATGAAGCATCCCACAGTTGTAAAACCAATAGGCGGAATTGTATCAATTGCAGCAGCTGTTGGAATAATCATGTGGATATCGTTTGGAATTTTCTCAGCTCCTGACACATACATGATTCCTCAACAAATAGGAGTTAAAGAGCCGACTGAAGTTCTTACACAGTCAGGACCAATATTTGCAATTGAAATTCTTAAAAATTCAGTTCAAGAAGGAAATCCAGATTATTCACCGGATGTAGCAGTTGTTACACAAGGTTATGTTATAGAATGGACAAATGCAGATACTGCAGTACATACTGTTACAAGTGCAGTAGACTTTGGAGAAACATTTGATTCAAGTTTGATCAATGCAGATGAAACATACACATTAGATACAAGTAATTTAGAAGTAGGCGAATATGAATACTTGTGCATTGTACATCCTTGGATGGTTGCATCAATAGTTATTGAAGCTGCAAAAGAGCCAACCAAAATTTCAATTCCTAAAGGAGCAGCAATTCCTGAAGATGGACAAATATACTATGATCCAGAAGTTTTAGAAATATCAGTTGGAACTACTATACTTTGGGAAAATGTAGATAACATGATGCATACTGCAACATCAGGTAGCCCAGACAGTGGAGCTGACGGAGCATTTGATTCAGATATTTTATCTGCAGGAGATACTTTTGAATTTACATTTACAGACGCAGGAACTTATGATTACTATTGTATTTTACACCCATGGATGATTGGAACTGTTAACGTAGAATAGATTTGCAGAAAATCATACTATCAGATATAGATAAAAAAATCCTGTCAGAATATTCAGAAAATCAAAAACCAAATGAATCGTGTGCTATTTTATTTGGTAAAGAGGATAAGGTTTTAGATTTGTTTTTAACAGAAAATATAGAAAAATCTCCAGTAAATTTTACAATTTCAAATAAGCAACTAATTGAAGGTTACAAAATTGCCGAAGAGAAAGAAATGGAAGTGATTGGAATATTTCATTCGCATCCAAATTCAGATGCATATCCATCAAATATAGATAAAAAATTTATGCAAATCAATCCAGTTGCATGGATAATCTATTCTGGAATTAACAAAAATTTTAGAGCATATTTACTTGAAACAGATATTGTAGAAATCCCTATTGAAGAATAATTGAAGATTGAAGACTGAACGTAGCACGTTCGCTATGAATATCATTTAGAATACTTTTGTCTGGAGAAATTATTTTTCCAATGATATTGACAGGAGATGCAGGAGTGATTTCTCCAGGATTTCCAATCGGTGTAGGACCATAAAACAAGCAGATTGCTTTACCAGTAGGCCAATATGCAACATCATTTAGTTGAACTAAAGATTTTGCATTTTCTTCAGGTTGAGAAATAGGCGATTTTGATGTGTAAATTTCATCTCCCCAAACATTAAGATCCACTGTAAAAGGTAACTTTGAAACAAAATCATGTACAGTATTTGGGGAATTATCATCATCTAATTCTAAAAGTATGTTTGATGAATGTGGAATTTCTACTATAACTGAATATTTCATAACTATACCAAGATCTATGAATTAAATAAAACCTATGAAACAAGTGTTATTTGAATAGATTCTATGATTTTGGTTCAACTTCACGTGGGATTCACCTTACCATTTTGGGGATAAAAATGGACGCAAATAAGCATGAATTAAATTTTGAATAATTTTTTTGCATTTTCACAATAATTAAACAATCTTGCTCCTGCAATTATTCTACGTAAATTTAGCTTTACTGCCAATGCCTTTCTTGCATCGTAAAGTTTTGTAGCAACATATAATATCCTATGATCTGGATGTGATGATATATCAGATCCATACAATGTATCTCCATTAGGATTATGATTTTAAAAAAAACTATCACCGCAAGCTTCTTTCCAAGTGTGTTCTTCATATTCAGATTTTAGTTGTATGATTAATCTACTGCATGAACCAATTATTTTTCCATTGTATTCTGCAACAACCTGACCTTGAGAAAAAACTTGTAGATGTATTTTTAGTTGTTCAGGTTTCCAGCATACGCCTTTTGCAGCCATGGTTAGGAAAGCAATCTTTTGTAGTTCACCGATTTTTGGAATGTCTTTTTCAGTCATTGTACGAATTATAACATGACTTTGTCTAGTTTGAGTTTGAAAATAAGTCATCTTTCAGTTATAGTGATTCAAAATATATTAAATTGTTATTTTACTTCTTTTTCTTTTTCCCAAATCTTTTTCACTATATATTGATTCTAATAAATAATAATAATTTAGATATAATTTTTAAATTGTTGTTCAATTGTATTTTCTTCATCAGAGAAAGTATTGTTCAGTCTTCACACACCATCATCCCTATGCCAAACTGAATCCTTTTCTTTGCATATATTTGAGCAATAGTCACTTTCATAGTCTAATTTGATTGCACAGAAATCACAATGAATAGATTTATCAAATGATTTATTCTGAGTTGTAAATTCTTTGTATTTTATCAATTAACATGATGAAGGAAAAATTATTTAAAATTTAATAATAAATTGATTTAATTCTGAATTAAATCAACTGATTGATTCTACATTCAACATTCTCAATTTTATAGTGGTTAAAATGAGTATTTTCAAAATTTAGCATGTAAAAAATGCCTGATGAATCTAGTCGTAATTGGGGTTTTGAGATCAACCCTTGGTCTAAATGTCAATACTGTTTAACAACAACTCAGCACATACGTACAAACCACAAAATGATTACGCCGATCAAATTTCATTTTAACTGTGCTTTACATAGTGTGATTATGGTGAATAGTTAATGGAAACACTATGTTGGTCAAATTGCAAGTCATACCTAGAATCAGAGTATGTGATTGTAGGACTTGATGATGAATCCAATTCACATGCTACACGTAAGGGAACTTCAAGTGCTCCTGATAGAATAAGAAAAATTTCTAAGGAACGAGACGTATACATTGAAAATAATCTAGAATCCTTAGCATATACAAATTCAGGGAAACCACAATCAAAGATTTTTGATTTGGGAAATATTTCAAGAGAAAATATCCCATTTGTCTATGAACGGATATTCAATGAAAAAAAAATTCCAATAACTATAGGCGGAGATCATTCTTTAACTGTAGGAATTATCAAAGAGTTGGAAAAGAAACGTGGACCCATTTCTCTGGTATATTTTGATGCTCATCCAGATTTTCTTTCATCGACTAGGAATTTTTACGGTTCTGTAGTGTACGACTGTCTCCCATACATAAATCCAAAATCAAGTGTGATGATTGGAATTCGCAGCCCAGAGTTGGAAGAAATTGAAAATATAAAAAAATACGGAATACCAGTTTTTTCACCAGAAGATATACAATATTATGGATTTAAACAAATAATTAATGATATCCTTTCAAAACTAGGAAAAAACATCTACGTATCATTTGATATGGACTGTATAGATCCTTCTTTTGCACCGGGTGTTTCTGTTCCTGTACCAATGGGATTAAATCCAATTACAGCATCCATACTTCTAAAAAATATCACACGTGGTGGAATATTGGGAATGGACATTATGGAAGTTTGTCCTGCATTTGACATTCAAGATAACACATCACATTTAGCATCAAGAATAATTTCCGAACTGTTATCAACTGTAAAGATTAAAGAAAAAACTCCTTCTTTTTAAAGAACATTGAAATTTTAAGTATTATCAATCTCAAGAAAATCGACTAATTTCTTGAGTGGACAGTAAAAAATTGAAGGATTTTGAAGAAAGCAGGCACTAATAGATGTAAAATAAAAAAAGAGGATTATTAATCCTCAAAATCATGGTCTGATTCTGAATCATCGCCATCGAATGTTTCGTAATCATCCTTATCTGCAACGTTGTAACTCATAAAAAGCAAAATTCTTGTTTTAATAAATAAAGAGGTCCAAATTGACACAATATAATAAAAAAACAAATGGTTGAGCTCGTTTTGAATGAAGTCAACTCAATCACTATTTAAATAATAAAATTTGAATTCTCAATTATGAAATGTCAATGTACACACAACTTACCGTGTATGTTCCACTACATTGTAAAAAATCCTGATGCGATAAATACAAAAAATTGAGATCTTGTCATTATCAAACAGACAAATTTCCTTTTTACTACCAGTTCAAACTTTGACATTTACAAAAAATTCAAGATGTAACAAATAATTAAAAATTCTCACTAGATTCAATAAATTATAAAATAAATAAAGAAATAAAATTAGTAAAAATGTATTATTTACTTTTACTAGGTACTACTTTCTTTGTTGCTTTTGTTGCTGTTTTTGCTTTGTTTGAAGTTTTACTCATGTCGCCATATTCCAACATTAGTTAATAAATTAAAATAGAGTTGATCTTATTCTGAATTAAATCAACTGAAGAATATTTTAAATTCAAGAATTACAACACACATTTGTCAGTTCAAGGTTTGAAGGCAAAACCGAATTTACAATTAATACG
>JAPFBP010000023.1 GCA_029250275.1 Candidatus Nitrosopumilus sp.
CTCAAAATTGATGGTTTATTTATCTAAAGTGGTCTTTATTTTATTGGCATCATGGCTCAACAACTTCAAATTTAAGAAAAATAATTGCTGTTGGAAAATTACACGCTTACGATGACTTAATTCATTTTAATAATTTTAGATAATCCATTTTCTTTTGAAATCTGAAAAATATTATCCACATATGCTTCTAATTCCTTTTCGTGTGAAACAAGAATAATCTGTTCTGACTTTAACTCATCTAACAACTCTCGAATTTTTCCTAGTTGATTTTTAGAAAATCCATCAGTTGGCTCATCTAGAATCAACAAATTAGACTTCATTGATTCAGTTTCTTTTCTCATTAGAGAATTCAAAGTCAATCTATAAGCTAGTGCGATACTTGTTTTCTCACCTCCTGACAAATATCCGATCTCCTGGTCAAATCCATCTTGATTTACAATTGGTGTAAAGTTCTCATCAATTCTGGATTCTTTAGTAGGGTCTTCAACTAACATAGAGTACCATCTGGTGTATGTCTCATTGAAATTCTGCAAAATTGACAACAATACTTGCTTTTCAATTTGAGATATGGTTGGAATGAAAAACACTTCTAGCCATTGTTGGAACTGATCAAATTTCTTGTACTTTGTCTCAAATTTCCTGGATTCTATTTTTTTTGATTCATTATCCTTTATCTTTTCAGTTTGATTTTTCAAATTCTCCAAAGACGCTGCAATTGTACTGGAAACTAGTGTAATCTCTTTTCTGAGTGAATCTAGTTCCTTTTCCTTACTTGTTACACTTTCCTCAGAATCTACAAATGAATCAAGTTCGCTTTGTATCTTTTCTAGTTCTGCTGCTCTTTCTGAAATTTGAGATACTATCAAATCAACTTCTTGTTGACGGTCCACAATAATTTTCTCAACCTTTTGTTTTACTTTGACTATCTGCAGCATTTGGTCTGTTACACTCGCAAACTGCATCACTCTATCTTTTAGTTCAGTTAGATAGTCAACAGGATTTTTACCTTCAAATTCTGAATCCTGGAGTTTCTCTTTCAATCCTTTAATTTCATTCTCTAATTGATTCTCTCTTGCAGTTTTTGCCTCAAACTCTTCAATTCCTGGAATGATTCCTTGAATCTGTGAAATTTCCTGCTTGTATGACTCTATTTTATTCTGAATTTCTTTAGATTTTGAGTTTGATTCAAAAAATGAATCAGTAATTGATTGTAATTCAACATTTAGAGATTTTACTTCTTTCTCTTTCTCCCCAACTAGACTGTGATGATGTTCATCAGTAATTTCTTGCTTGCATGTGGGGCATGCGTTTCCTAATTGAGAAAACTTTGAAATCTCTTTCTCCAATGAACCTTTGAGTGTCTCTTTTTGAACTTTCTGTTCATTTACCTTTTCTAGTTTTTCTTTAATTTCATCTGCAAACTTTTCTAGTGACTCTTTTTCTTGCAACAAACCATTTAATGCATTTTCAATGGATTTTTTCTCTAAATTTATCTTATCTCCGAATCTCTCTTTTAATCTGATAACATCTTGATGTATGCTGTTTTTCTCAGATTCTGATTTTATCATGTTATCGTTAATTTTCTGGAATTTTTTAATTTCAGACATTATCTCTGGAATGCTTTTTGTTGTTTCAGGCTTTTTTATTTCTAGTAATTTTTCTAATTTTTCATTATCTTCTTTTAGTTCTACTTCATAATTTGCAAACTCTTGCTCTATGGTATCTATTCGTACTTTTCCTGTTTCTATTTTTTCATCTAAATTTTCTTTGTTTAATTCAAGTTTAACTTTATCATTATTTTTTGCTTGCAACTCTTTTAGTTCTTGCATTTTTTTACCCTCTTCACCTTCGAGAACTTTATGTTGATTCTGTTTTTGTGAAATTTCAGATTCTAATTTAAATACAATTCCATTTGATTCATTTATTTCAAATTCTAATTGTGAAATATCACTAAACTTTTCTTTTAAAACTGTAGATTTTGTTTTAATTTCTGATAAAACTTCACGTGCATTTGATTCGGCAATACTGTAATCTTCAATTCCAAATGCTTTACGAATTGTCTCAAGACGCTTTTTAGAGTCAAAAAGCACCTCTTTCATGGCTTCCTGAGGCGTAAATATGGCATATCTGAATATTTTACTTTCAGCCTTTGGGTCTGCAGGTTCGTTAAATTTGAGAATCTGCAGTACTCGCTGTTTTAATTCAGATGGTGATAGTAACTCTTTAACTTCATCAATCTTTATCCAGGAATTTTTTGGATCTTGATTGACCACAGAACTTTTTCTCAACAACGTTCGTTTAATTTCATATTTTTCACCATCTACTGAAAAATCTAAAATCACATATCCTGATTCTGCTTTTTTTGCAAGTAAGGCTTCTGCCTTTTGACTACCTAGCCCAAACAGAGCAAACTCTATTGCCATGAGTACCGTAGATTTTCCTGAACCAATGTCTCCTTCAAACAAAGAAATGCCTCTAGGAAACTCTACCTCTTCATGCTCATAGCTTCGAATGTTATGTATAATTATTGAATTAAGAAGCATCATCTAGTCCTAAAATTGCTAAAGCGTTATCACGAATCCTTGGAATGTATTCATTTTTTCTCTCATTAATCAATACGGGCTGTCCTAATTCTGATAGTAATTTTTTTGCTAGTTTGATTCCTTGCTCACTTAACAATTCTGGATAATCAAATCGTAACTGTCCAATGTTTTCAGAAAACACATTGGTCTCAATCTCTTCCTTGTTGTTTCCTTTAGCTTCAGTGATTGAATATTCTTTTGATGTTAATCCATTCTTACTTACATTTACCACCATTGCATTGCGTGAATTTAATTCATCTCTGATTGTAGAAATATCTACATCTGCAGTCTTGCCTGTTGCCATCTCTCCTTTGACTGTAATTATTACAACTTTATTTGTCGGATCAATATCTCTAGTCTTCTCTAACAATTCTTGATTGATTGATTCAGCTTTTCTGTTATTTGCATCAACTTTAATAATTTCATACAATGTGTTTTCAATCTCTACAAATTTAACTGACTTTACAACATCTTCAAATTCAACTAGTACAAAACCACGCTTTTGCCCATTCGCATTATCCTCCAAATCTGCATGATATCCTGCAAATGGAGTTCCAGGGTATACAACGTTTGAATATCCGTCAAATGACTGGTGGTTGAATTTGTGCATGTGACCTCCTGCATAATATGAGAATCCTTTAGGTAGCAAAGATAGAGGCATTTGGTCTCCATCCATGCCTGTATCTGTCTTCATATCTAAAATTCCTCCATGAAACAAGAATATCTTAAAGCCGGATTCAGCCTCTAAACTATCTCTATCTAGTTTCTCATACCATTCTCTATCTTTTCCTACCTTCAATCCTGATAATCCAGTAATTTTCACTCTAGTTTTCTCATCCACTATACATTCCAAAGATATGGTATTATTTTCATGACTTGTTGCTCTGGTAACTTTGGTGATGTAACCAATTTCTGCAAGCAAATCAATTACAGAATTTGCCACTGGAGAAAAATCATGACTCCCATATACGACATAGATTGGAATTCCCGCATCGTACACCTGACGAAACTTTGCAAATGCAAACTTTTGAACTCGCATCTCTGGAATATTCACATGGAACAAATCCCCTGGAATTAAAATAAAATCTACTTTGCGAGTGATGCATTCATCAAGACATTTCTCAAATACTTGTTGCTCTATTTTTTGCAATGACTCGTGTTTTTGAAAACCCAAATGAACATCTGACAAATGTGCAAATAACAATTAGAACACCTTTGTTTTTCCAGTTTCTGGCGTAATGCCTCTCTCTCTTACGATATCTTCAAACAATGGAATCTTTATTGGCATTGCAAATGGCACAAAAATACTAGTGATGATTGCCTCACCCTTATCCAAGCTTGCAATGTTCTTGTCATCTTGAGATAAATCTTGAGATGCTGATGCAATGATTGCCTCTCTTTCCTGTTTCATCTCGTTTCCTAAAATTATCTTTGTATTCATGTTGGCAAGAATGGTTTTTGGAATTACACTTGATAATTGAGTAATTGCAGTTAAACCAACTTTAAATTTACGTCCTTCTTTGGCAATTGTTGAATAGATGTTGTCATTTCTTGATGTTAACACATCAACACCAATTACACGAGGTGCCTCTTCAATCACTATGGTGGCAACAGGCTTTCTATCTAACTCACCACTTGCTTTGGCGTCTTTGTATTTTTGTAATAATTTTGTTGCAATAATATTTCCAACTAGTAATTCTGCCTCATCCCCTAATCGCGATGTATCTAAAATCACAACTTTACCCTGCTCGATATCTTTTACAATATCATCCACTGTAGTCAAACCTTTGGTGGTACTATCAAATACCTCATGTCGAGAAAATACAACACCTTCTTCATCCTTTTCCAGGCTCAATAATAGGCGTAATTTCCTTTGGACCACCATCATTGTGGCTGTAGCAAACTCTCCTCTACTTTGAGAGGAACTCTCCATTCCAGCATCCACTGCATCAGTTAGCATCAAATCGCGAATCCAATTTTTTCGAGATTTTCTAAATGCCATTCTGATTGCCTGGAATTGCGGATCTGAAAAATTAACAATTCCCTCAAAGTGCTCAGGTCTAATTGATTGTAAATTAACTGTTAAACGATTTGCACCAACTGGAGGATTTGATGGTGTATAGTACATCAAATTTTCTTTAGCACGTGGATGTAATTTTAATCCAATTCCAGTTCGTCCAAAGTATTCATCATGTGCATCTAATACTAGTGCACCGACTTTGTTTGTATCAAGCACAGACCAAAGAATTGTTTTGACTAAATTTGATTTTCCTCTACCTGTAGTTGCAGGAATTAATACGTGATGTGAGAATACATCTTCAGCTGGTAACCAAACTTCAGCCTCTTTGATAACTTTACTTCCACTTCTGATATACCCTACAAATACGGAATCTTTTTCTTTTTGCAGGAATTTTAAATCATCTTTCTGAATTAATCGTAATTTGTTAAAAAATAAAGGCAATGATTTTGGAATTTTAACATCATTGTTCTCTCTATACACTCGAGCAAGTGGTTTTATTCTAGCTAGTACATAATTTACAAAGTCTGGTTCGTAAAAGTGAGCATCAACTACACCCTGCTCTAAATTAACACCTGACATCATTTGCTGCATCTTATCTTGAATTTGACTACCAAATTCAAGTGAAAACACTTGTAGAATCAAAAATGAACCGTTCTCTTCTGATACCATCAAATCACCAATCTCTAAATCAGTTCCAGCCTTTTGGCGAATTACTATATCTCCAAAACTACCTCCAACTACTTGACCGACAACTGATAATTCATCCATCAACTAGTCACTCCATTTAACACATCATGTGCTGCCATACTTGCACTATACTTTTGTAATTTCTTCCATTCAGGATGGCGCATTTTTTCAGCCATCATAAATCCCTTGTACATGTTGAGCTCATCACGCCTAACTTGGGCAAATCTATCTGCATCAATTGCACCATAAGGATAGCCAAGCATGGCTACATCCTGGGAATTCTCAACCAAACTATCCAGTACGGAATTTAATTCATCACTACTCATAGCCTCAAATTGTTCTCGCAATATTTCAAATCGAAATACAAATTGAGATTTTGCATGAAACTTTACTGCAAGCATGAATCCTCTATCATCTGCTGAAATCTCTTCAGCTACCTTGACATACCATTTCTCATATGGGACATCTTCTGCAATCTCTGCAATTCGTGCAAGTAGTGGGTCCCCTGATTCTGTGATTAATCTACTAGTCTTTGCCAAACCACACACAATCACTCCCTTACTCTTTGCTAAATTGTATAATCTATTTGCATACTTTAATTCATTTTTAAAATTAGTTTGCAGTGAACCATCCATAACTATCATGTTACCTTTTTCTAATTCTACATCAACAACATGTATTGCCAATTGCCATTCCGCAAATCGTCTTCCAAGTGAATTCAACCTTGCACCTTGAAGTACTGTAGTACTTTCTGTACTTGATGTCAAATCAGATGCTGCAGGTAGATATTTTTTATCCTCATCACTATGTGGAAATAACTTTGTGTCATAACTGACAGTTTTCTTTCCATCTATAGTTGTAATGTTTGATGTGACACTGGAGAAAAACTGGACTCTAGGATTGGCTTTGGGTTTGATTCTTTTTTTACCCTGGAATAGTGAAAAGTACACTCGATTAATTGTAATTAAGAAATTCGGTGACTCCTCCAATGATCCATCTCCACCATCAACAAATGCAATTTTACGATGATTACTAGTTGATGCAATCTCTACAAATTCAGAGGGTGTAATGAGAAACTGCTTTCCTTTCCCATTGTTCATTACTATATCAGAGTGCTCTTTTTGTGAAAGATGAGCTCCTAATTCTTCAATCAAACTTTTTACTGGATCTTCATTCATGTGTATTCTTACCCCTCTGGATGCTATGATATTTTCCTAGAGTAATAATCTGACTGTTAGCTATCAGAGTTTCAATTTGTAACATGAATCAACTAAATTCAAAAGTTGTATTAAGAAACATGAGTATGGTATGCATACTTTACATACAGTTTAGCCTCAAAATTTACTAAAATTCATTCATTTTATGCACTGACCCAGTGCCATCGGTTTAGGTCTTTTACCTTTAGTGCCACAATCCCATACACCAAAGCCATTACAGAATCAGGTGGATGATTGTACTCTTTTCTTGGACGCTGTCTTTACCTTTTGTCCTATTATCTTTAATTTTATATTCATTAATTTTTCAAATTCTGTCACACTTTCTTTTTGTAGTGCTTTGCTGATTAGAAACTCTATTCTTTTTTTATCATTGTCAAGTGTGATAATGTCTTTATCAAAAGACTGAATGGCTCTTTCTTTCGTATTTTTAAATCGTGCCAGAAAATCTTTATCGTCAATTGGTTCTTTATCCCACATTTTATAATATTTGCAAACTGTTTTGTACTGAACATCACATTCTTTTGCAGCAACTATAGATGAGATATCTTTTTCATAATATTTGAAGATAATTAATTTAATCTTCTTTAGATCCTCTCTTGAAGGTCTTCCATGTTTCATTTTTCTTCAGATCAACTTGATTTTTTGGTTAATTAGTCTTAAAAATATTTTTGAAACTATTTTTGAAAAATTAAATACATTTATCAAAGTATTTTTTTCAAAGTTTCAAAACTGATTTATGCAATTTTTTTTACAATACAATTTTTTGGCATTTAATTCGAGCCTGAAATTAAATGCATTTTTTCAAAAATCAATTAAAATCAAATATTGTTTTTGATCTTTTATCCTATTTTGCCTTTGAGGATGACTTTCTCATTAGTATTTGATGGTGTTGATTTGTCAATGTATCTAATTTCATATGTGTCTCCAATGTGGATTACTTTACCATCTAGTTCTCGTGGAATTTTAATTATAACTTCAAACGTACTTGTGTTGGGTCCTGTCTCCATTAAATATGCCGAATTTGCATCAAATCTTGGATTTGCAAGTGTGGCTCTTATTCCACCTTCTCCTCTAAACTCTAACTTACTTAGTGAAATTTTATCTTCATTCTTAGAGTCTCTATTTGCATCTGGTTCGTAAATTCTAATAGTAAATTCATGACCAATTCTTGAACCGCTACCTGATGATACTATATTGGCAAATGTTTTAGTCAGTGATACTGATTTCACTAACACTCTTTTTTCGCCTGAATAATCAGAGTCATCCAAATATTTTATCAAGACAATGTCTTCTTGACTTAGAGGTCTTCCATTGATTGTATCAGGTAATTCTAGTTTAATGTAAAATTGACCTGTATCTGGTCCAGTCTCAATCATACTTTTGGGACCATTAATTGAAATACCATTAATTGTAAATTCAAACAATCCTTGAGTAGAAACAACTTCTACTCCATTATGTGCGATATTCAAATCGTGATCTGTGATATAGAAATTCACAATTGACATATTTGATGCTGGAACTGTCTGCATCTCTGTTTCTGATGCTGTAACTGATTTGATTTCTTTTTCAAAGTTTGAGAATTTTATTGGAATTTGCAACATTCCTATTTTTTTCATTTTATCTACAGTGTCTGGTCTTACACATGCTGCATTTCCATTTGTTCTAATCACCAACTCTAACCATTCTTTACAAAGAACATCCTCTACTGAGATGCCTTTACTCATCTGTTTTTTAGGCGAATCAATCTCTGCATTTACTGGAAAAACAACTGCTAATGTTAGAATGGAAAATAATACTACAAGCACCAAAGTTTGGTAAATTTTCATGATTGTTTCTAGTTTTATTATTACAAAAGTCTTGAGGATGAATCATTTCTAATTAAATTAATTAAGTGAATCATTTCTAGAATATTCGCTTGAAACGGATAGGTTTGCTAGGATGTGGCGCAATGGGTACTCAAATTGCACTTGCAATTGATTCTGGACAAATTTCTGGAACACTTACACATGTCTTTGATGAATCAAAAGAGAAATCAACATTATTAGTTGAAAAACTAATAAACAAACCTGAAATTGTTGAGAATTCACATTTGTTATCTTCAAATCCTATTGACATTATTGTTGAAGCTGCCTCTCAAGATGCTGTAAAAGATGTTGGCTTGAGTGTATTACAAAATAAACGTGACTTGATGATCATGAGTGTAGGTGCATTACTTGATGAATCAATATATGATATTTTGTCTGATGCATGTGAGCATTTTAAAAAAACTATCTATCTTCCTTCAGGTGCAATTGCAGGATTGGATGGAATCAAATCAATTAAACATGAATTAGAATCCGTATCAATCACCACTACTAAACATCCCCGCTCCCTTAAAGGAGCAAAGTTTTTTGAAACTTCAAAAATTGATCTTGATGCAATTGATTCATCTACTATACTCTTTGAAGGTACTGCAAAACAAGCAGTTACATTATTCCCTACAAACATCAATGTTGCAGCTTTACTATCTTTATCTGGCATTGGCAGTGATAAAACAAATGTCAAGATTGTTGCAGACCCTAATACTGACAAAAATACTCATCATATAGAAGCCGCAGGAAAATTTGGAAAGATGACCTTTACAATTGAAAATATTCCTGATGCAAATAATCCAAAAACCAGTAGATTGGCAATTTTATCTGCAATTGAAACTTTGAGAAAATATTGCTCAGATGGTATTCAGATTGGTACGTAATTTTCTAAGTTTGGTGTAATTTTATTAGATATTTTATTGAATCAAGAAACTCTTTTTCTGAAACTGTCTCATCCAAATACCACTTTGTAGTTTGTTTAAACCATCTGGGCATCTCTTCCTGTTTATCAAAATTTGAATCGCTTAATTCTTCAACTGCATTTAAGAATTCTTTATTTTTTATTTCAGACATTATCCAGAGTTTAGCTTTATTTTCAAACCACTTTGGTATGGATTTTTCATTCAAGTGTTTATTTTTAAGATAATTTGAATTCTCATCCAGTTTTTTTCCAATCTCAAAAATTAATACGACATCTTTTTGAGGATGTTTGCTTTCCCATGCAATGCTGTCATAAAGAATAGGACAAATTTTGGCATGAACAAAAAGTTTGTGATGATCCTTGAAATTTTTTGAACCCGTCAGTTGATATTCTTCATAGAAAAATTGACACAATTGCAAAATATCTTTTGATGTCTCTGGATCCATTCCAAAATTTGGTTCATGAGCAAATGTGTTGGGAATGACTGTGATGGAGAAAAGTAGAGTGCATATTACAAAAAGTACTGTTTTCACATTTTCTATTCTATTTTTTTAGTTATTAACACGACGCTCATTTTTTTCATTTATCAGTACCATTTTGGAATTTTTTGATTATTTTAACATCTGTGATTTGAAGTGATTTAACACACAATTGATCTTTTTCTCCATTTTTTTTACTTTCATTTCTATGACTAGTTTTGTAAGAATAGGAAATTTTTGTCTATTTTTTCGAGTTTACGGAATATTCTAAGCTATATCCATTTCTTTAAATCCATACCGATTCAATTTTCTTTGTATATGCTTGTTCCACAATCCTCAGCACTGAAAGAAGAGATTATGAGACTCAAAAAAGAAAAAGACGTGGTAATTTTAGCACATAATTATCAAATTCCAGATGTTCAGGATATTGCTGATTTTACAGGTGATTCATTGAGTTTGTCTAGAAAAGCTGCAACAGTTCCACAAAAAACTATTTTATTTTGTGGTGTACACTTTATGGCCGAAACTGCTGCCATAATTTGCCCTGAAAAAAAGGTCTTAATTCCTGATTTGGAAGCTGGATGTTCATTATCTGATTCAATCACTGTTGATGAATTAAGAAATTGGAAAAAACAACATCCTGGTGCCATTGCAGTTGGATATGTAAACACTACTGCTGAAATTAAAGCAGAACTTGATTACTGCTGCACTTCATCTAATGCTGTAAATGTTGTAAATACAATTCCTGAAGATAAGGATATTTTATTTTTACCTGATATGTTTTTGGGTTCTTATGTTGCTAAAATGACTGGAAGAAAAAATATACACATATGGGCAGGTGAATGTCATGTTCATGCAGGAATTACTCATGAAGATGTAACTAAAAAATTAAACTCTATGGCTGATACTGAATTTGTTATTCATCCTGAATGTAGTTGTACTACTCCCTTGATGTATGATGTTGCAAATGGAAGCTTTGATGATCACAAAGTCTCAATCCTTTCCACTGAAGGAATGCTAAATCATGTTAAAGAGTCACCAGCAAAGAATTTTGTTGTTGCAACTGAAACTGGAATTTTATATAAAATGAGAAAAGATAATCCTGGTAAAACATTCATTCCAGCCTCTGAAAAAGCTGAATGTCAATATATGAAGATGATTACACTTGAAAAAGTGTATAATGCATTGATAAATGAAAAACATGTTGTAACTGTTCCAAAAAAGATTGCTGACAAGGCACGTTTAGCCATAGATAGAATGCTTGCAATTAGCTAAACTGTGTGACTACATTGGTTGGATTATTTAGTAAAACTCCAAAAGATAATGAATTAAAAAATAATATTAAAAAATTTAAAGAATTCAAAACATTACTTCAAGCAAAAAAATATGATGAATCACTAAAAGCGGGCATTGAATTATTAAAAAAAGTACCAGATCATCATGATGCTTTGTTTATGGTGGGTGGAATTTATTATCTGAAAAACAAATACAAGACTGCGATATCATACTTTGAGAAATCTCTTGACATTGGTGCATATGATGTTGATGTATTGCTTTTGAAAGCATACTCTCATCAAAAACTAGATGAAAATAAACGCGCAATTTCATGCTGTGAAAAAATTCTAGAAGTTGATCCAAAAAATAAATCTGTATCTGAACTGATAAAACAACTAACTTCTTAAATTTCCAGACTCATGTCAATCCCTTTGACTGAATTTGTAATGCTTCCTACTGAAATTATGTCAACTTTTGTCTGACCATATTTTGAGATATTTTTAGAATTGATTCCACCTGATGCTTCAAGAATTACTTTATTCCTTAATTTTTGATTTTTCAGTATTTGGATTGTTTTTTTAATTTGTACAGGTGTGAAATTATCTAGCATAATTATGGTGGCTCCCTCTTTTGCTGCCAACACTGCATCTGCTGTATTTTCAACTTCAACTTCGAATTTTTTGTATTTTTTCTTTGTTTTTTTAATCAAAGATAACAATGAATTTCCGACTGCAATATGATTATCTTTAATCATGACCATTTCATCTAGTGTTAGTCTGTGTTTTTTACCTCCTCCAATTTCTACTGCCTCTTTATCGAAATATCTTAGACCTGGGGCAGTTTTTCTTGTTGCATACAATTTTGTTTTCTTTGGAATTTTTTTTACTAGTGCATTTGTTTGAGTGGCAATTCCACTCATTCTTGTTAAAAGGTTTAGTGCTGTTCTCTCGCAAGTTAGTATGTTGCCTGCATTACCTGTAATTACCATGATGGTTTGATTTGGCTTTATTTTGGAACCATCTTTTTTCAAAATTTTACTGTTACATCCTTTTAATTTGAAAATTTCTTTAGCATATGTAACGCCTGCAAGAATTGCATTTTCTCTAGAAATAATTTTAACTGAAATTCTTTTTTTTGGTAATAGATTACTAGTAATGTCTCCTTTACCGACATCTTCGGCAAGAAATTGTGATAATTGTTTTTTTAAATTAAATGTCAATATACTGATAAAATGTTAATGTGATTTTAAAGATTTTATGTTACTTTAATTGCGTATTTGCCTTTTGTAGTGATGCCCAAAGTTTTTGATATTTCTGAATTTGTTGGATCAACTACCAGTACAACACCGGTCCAATCTGGTGTTAAATCTGATGATTTACAATTTGGACATACTTTGAGTGTTGTAACATGTTTACATTTACGGCATGCCATTTCTCGTGCCATTCTAACTTGCCTCTACTTTTTCTTTTTTTGCTGATGTTTCTTTACCACTATTAGATTTTTTAATTTCTTCTGCAATCCATTCATCTGCACCTAGGAATGGTTGTCTACATGTAATACCAATTTTACCCATTGCAGCTGCCTTACCTAATGATACTGCAGTAATTCTTGCACGTAGTGTTGAACCAACTTTTAGTGTTCTACCACTTTGATTAGCTAAAATCATTCCAGATTTAACATCACTCTTTAGATAATCATCCATCACTTGTGACAAGTGAAGTAGTGCATCAGTTGGACCAATTCTTACAAATGCTCCAAAGTCTGTAACGTCTACAATTTCACCTTGTACAATTTCTTGTAATTTTGGATAAAATGTTAAAGCTTCAAATTCTACTTTGTGAAATGTTCCACCGTCTCCGGCAATCATTTTTCCCATCTCATCTACTTTGGCATCTAAAATCATAATGATATACCCTAATTCTGCATTAATCATACTCTCATACTTTTCTTTGAGAATATTTGTTCCGGCCTTTTTGAGTGCGGTTCCAAACAAGCTAGGAGGAATCCTGACAACATCAACTAGAGTAGATATAGAAAACAAATGTACAGTTTTTCTTGAATTTCAATTTATGAATGTTTAGGTGATTTTAGGCTTGAATATTCAAAGATTTTTCATATTTTCTAAATAATTGCAATTTCTTTTGGACTCTAACTTATGTTTAAATAAAGTAAACAAACTTTTTGAGCAATGGTTGGCATCGATCAAGTTCTTGAAAAACTTAGCACTGTAATTGATCCTGATTTGAAAAAAGATATCGTATCTATGGGTATGATTAAAAATTTAGAACTAAACGATGGTAATCTAAAATTTACTTTAGAATTAACCACTCCTGCATGTCCATTTAATGTCGAAATTGAAGATGATGTAAGAAAGGCAATTGCAGAACTCTCTGATTTGAAAAACTTTGAATTAAAAGTTACTGCCAAAGTAATGGAGGGGCGCTCCCTTGATGATGACACCAGTATGAAAACTGTCAAAAATATTATTGGTGTTGCAAGTGGAAAAGGCGGTGTAGGAAAATCAACTGTTGCTTTGAATATAGCTTTAGCATTATCTGAATCAGGAGCAAAGGTTGGTTTACTAGATGCTGACATTTACGGTCCTAGCATTCCATTAATGCTTGGAATGAAAGGTGGTTCCATGGAAGTTGTGGATAACAAACTCCAACCTGCAGATTCTAACGGATTAAAAGTTGTATCGTTTGGTTTCTTTGCAGACCAATCAAACCAAGCAGCAATTTATCGTGGTCCAATTATTTCAGGAATTTTAAAACAATTCCTAGTTGATACTAACTGGTCTGACTTGGATTATCTTATTGTTGATCTTCCTCCTGGTACTGGTGATATTCCATTAACACTTGCACAAACAATTCCAATTACTGGAATACTAGTTGTTACAACACCACAAGATGTTGCAAGTCATGTTGCAGTAAAGGCAGTTTCAATGTTTGAAAAACTAAACGTTCCAATTATTGGAGTAATTGAAAATATGTCTCATTTTATTTGTCCAAATTGTGATGAGAAACATTACATCTTTGGTGAGGGTGGTGCAAGGAAAATCAGTGAACAATTCAATATGCCATTTTTAGGTGAAATCCCATTAAACGCTGGAATCATGTCCGGATCTGATTTAGGAAAACCAATTATGATTACTAATCCTAATTCTCTAAGTGCAGTTGCTTTTAGAAAAAGCGCAAAAAATGTTGCAGCACAATGCAGTATACTTGCAGCTAAACTTCGAGATGAAATGGCATCTGAGAGCATTGGTGAAGAACCAGTACCAGAGGCAGGCACCAACTAGTTTCGATTCCTGTGAAATTACCAAATTCATTAAGAGAACAAATGAAAATCCCTCTGGGGATACTCTTACCTGAAAGTCAATCTGATAAAAGCAACATCGAAAAATATCTCTCACCAGATTCGTATGTAATTACTGTTGGTGATAGAACTACAGAAAAAATGATTGACTTTGGTTTAATTCCATCATTACAAATTATTGATGGTCTGGAGAAAAGGGAAAAAAGAGAACCTCCAAAGTTACATAATGCAACAGAATTAACAGTAGATAATCCTGCAGCAGAAATTACTTCTCAAAGCATTGCTATTATTAAAAAGGCATTTACACTACAAAGTCCTGTTAGGCTTTTTGTAAATGGGGAGGAGGATCTTTTAGTGCTACCTGTATGTATTCATGCGCCTGAAAATGCAGTTGTTTTGTATGGTCAACCAAATCAAGGACTAGTAATAGTGAGAATAACTCCAGAAATTAGAAATAAAGTACAAACACTACTTGATTTAATGGAATAATTGGGGAGTGATGAGACGGTGGCTGTATGATTGGTGATTACCCCACTTAACCTTCTGACCCCATTAATTCATAATTTTATAGAATCAAAATACACCAAATTTTACACAACTATTGACATGTCACGATAAACACAGATTTCATTATAATTAATTGTGAAGCTAAATCCTGAACTGACTTTACAAATTTTAGAAAAAGTTGGAATTTACTCTAATCGTTTTTCAATTTCTGAACCTAAAATTCTCTTAACTACAAAAGAAGTATTGGATGCTCCAAAAGAAATGACTGAAGGTAGGAGGACATCTGCTTACAAGTACTATGGAGTATCATACATTCAACATAATCTTGTATTTCTAAATGTAAGAAAAATTCCGGATGAAAAGACTTTGGAAAATACCATAGTTCATGAATTAATTCACATGCGATTTTCATATCTTGCGCACGGTAAAAGATTCAACAAATTAGTAAGACAAGGACTAAAGGGTAAATCATTCCCTCCTTATAGAAAAAGAAACAAGATCGCTGCTATTTAATTTATATTTCACAGATTTAGGCAAACAAAGTATACTTATGGAAATTCCAGAAATTTTGCCATTTATTGCAGCAATTGCATCATTTTTAGTCGCTGGTGGTTTGGCATTTTGGATTACAAAACAACCTGCAGGAACCCAAGAAATGATGGATATTTCAAATGCCGTCAAAGAAGGTGCTGCAGCATTTTTGAAAAGAGAGATGAAAATTATTATTCCTGTCGCAATAGCATTAACTGTAATTATTGGAGTATTCCTTAATTTTTCAAATGCCATTGCATTTGCAGTAGGTGCAACATTATCTGCAGTTGCAGGAATTATTTCATTAAAAATTACAGTTAAAGCAGCAGTTAGAGCTGCAAATTTGAGTGGTTCTGGTATTGGAAAGACCTTTGCTATGGCTTTTAGAGGTGGTGCTACAGTTGGACTTGCAGTTCCTGCAATGGCTCTGGTGGCAATTACTGGGCTTTATCTAATTTATCCTGACCCAATCACCATTGCAGGTGTAGGAATTGGAGCAAGTCTAATTGCATTATTCATTAGAATTGGAGGTGGTATTTTCACAAAGGCAGCAGATATGGGAGCTGATTTGGTAGGTAAAGTTGAAGTAAATATTCCTGAAGATGATCCTAGAAACCCTGCTACTATTGCAGATAATGTTGGAGACAATGTTGGTGATGCAGCAGGAATGGGATCTGATATTTATGAATCTTATATTGTTACAATTCTTGCAGCATTGTTAATTGCAGCATTAATCGGCGCACCAAACTTTTTCCTTTATCCAATACTAATTGGTTCTTCAGGAATGATTGCATCAATTATCGGTGTTGTAATTGTTGGTTCAAAAAATGTCACAGATGTTATGAAACCGCTTAATCGTTCATTTTATGTTTCAGCATCAATTGCAATAGCACTAAACTATGTCTTTATCATGTACTTTATTGGCGATTCTGCAACATCATATGCTTTGTTTGGTTCTACTGTTATTGGTGTCATTCTTGTACCTGTAATTCAAAAAATTACTGATTACTATACTAGTTACAAACACAAACCAGTTCAAGAAATTGCAGACTCTGCAAAATGGGGCTATGCATCATTAACATTAATGGGAATTATCAAAGGCATGCAATCTACTGGACCATTTATGATTGCACTAGTAATTGCAATTATACTATCTTACAGTATAGCATCAAGTGCTGCCCCTGAAGGTGCAGATCCAGTACTATATGGAATATTTGGTACTGCAATGACTGCAATGGCAATGTTGAGTTTAGCAGGAATTGTTCTAAGTATTGACGCATTTGGTCCAATTGCAGATAACGCAGGAGGCATTGTTGAGATGACTGGAATGGGCGAAGAAAATCGTAAAGTTACTGATGAAATTGATGCTGTAGGAAATACAACAAAAGCTGTTACCAAAGGCTTTGCAATTGCCAGTGCTGCATTAGCTGCCTTGGCTATGATTCAAGCATTTCAATTTGAAGCAGCACATGTTTTCGCAGGTGTACTGGTATTAGATTATAGTTTAACAAATCCATCAATCATAGTTGGATTACTAATTGGTGGTTTGATTCCATTTATCATTACAGGTCAACTGATTAATGGGGTATCACGTGCTGCAGGAAAAATGGTTGATGAGGTTAGACGTCAATTCAAAGCAGATTCTGGAATTCTTGCAGGAACCTCCAAACCTGATTATGCTAAATGTGTAGATATTGCTACTGTTGCATCAATGAAAGAACTATGGAAACCAGCTATCGTTGCAATTACTGCTCCAATCATTTTAGGAATTTTACTAGGTCCAACTGCAGTTGCAGGATTATTGATGGGTGCAGTAATAACTGGAATTTTACTGGCATATCACTTGGCAAACACCGGTGGTGCATGGGACAATGCAAAGAAACTAGTTGAAATGAATGGAGAAAAAGGTTCTGAAGTTCACAAAGTTGCAGTTGTCGGTGATATTATTGGTGATCCTTACAAAGACACAGCAGGTCCAGCCCTTAACACAGTAATCAAATTGCTAAATACAATTGCAATCGTATTTGTATCTGCATTTGTTGCAATACTTGCTATCTAATCTTCAACGATTAGTGTCATATCTAATTCATCAATTTGATCTTGAATTGCTTTTCTCAAAGTAATATCATGAGTGTTGCAGAATTTGAAATAGTTATCAGATGTTTGAAAACATCCACAAATCCATTTTGTTTTCTTGTCTCCTTCCACTGTCCATTTTGAATATTTATTTTCAGACATGTTAATCCTAAATTGGTTTATCTAAAAAATATGATCATAAATAAAAAGGAAAAAATGTTTAAGGACAGCCTTCCATTTTCTGGATAAAGTAGCCTTTTTCCTTAATTGCCTGTTCAACAGGCTCTGGTGCTCCTTGTGAATGGCAGAATGTACATTCGTTTGTAGTCATTTCTGATTCCCCTTCACCGACGGATTGTAGCCACTCTTTACCATATGTGATGGCTTTGCCGTGGTCTTTTTCACCAGTAATTACATCAAAGTGCATGGTGTGACCATCTGCTGCTTTGACATATGTGTCGTATACGTGAATTTCCATGATTATGATTAAAAAAAGGGATATTTAATTCAAAACACTCTCTTTCTGAGACAAACTCATTCCTTAAAAATATCGGCTTGAATGAATAACTGATTTCATTTAGAAATATGTCTATTTTATGTTAGATTTTAAATTCTTACAATCTAAGAAATAGTTTTTTTGTTCTTACTGATTTTAGATTAAAATAAAAAATAAATTAAAAAATATTTTTTATTTTAATTGGTTAAAAAATATCTATTATTTTTTCTTTTTATCCAAATAAGTCACTTCCAAATACCGTTCAATTATTATAATAAAAGCAGATTTGATTTTGAACTAGATTAAATTTTAAACAACCAGTTGATTTCATTCTATGTGAAATCAATCAAGATTTCCTTATCAATTAAAAAATAATCTGCATTCCATGAAATCCAAAAAACGTTTCAACGTAAATGACTACAACCCATACATAAATTATGAATTTATGTATGGTGATAAATTATGTAGAAACTGAGATCATTTATTAATTTCATTTTTCTTATTTTTGTATGTATTTTTACTAATGTGTATGATGATTAGGATATTTCTTTTTAGTTGAGAGTTTTTTTACGTATTAATTGTAAATTCGGTTTTGCCTTCAAACCTTGAACTGACAAATGTGTGTTGTAATTCTTGAATTTAAAATATTCTTCAGTTGATTTAATTCAGAATAAGATCAACTCTATTTTAATTTATT
>JAPFBP010000024.1 GCA_029250275.1 Candidatus Nitrosopumilus sp.
CATTTTTCTGTTATTTTTGTAATTATTTCAACATAATGGGAAATCCTTTGAAAATACCATAAGATCACTTTATTTGAACATGAAGTATTGTCAATGAAATTTAACAATTCTTTCTTTTATTTATCCTAATTCTAATGTAATTACAAATTGCAAATGAGATCTCACCAAATAACTATCCGTTTTTGGTCTTAATCTCTTTTGCATCAAATGTTTTATTTAATAAATTATCTTTCTGTACAATTAATTCAAATTTAATTTTTAATTTTCTCTGTACGATTAATTGATTGATGAATTTAATTTGATTTTGAATAAATTCATCTTTGATTTTTAAATTAGCGGTTAGTTGCTCAAACATAATTTTATTATCTAGTTTTATTTTGATATGATCTTCGTTTTTTATCACAAAGACCACAATTCCCCAAAACAATCCAACATGGAGTGCAACATATTTGATTGCACATTTAAAATTTTATCTTTGTAAATATCTACATGTTATCTGCTTTGATCAATAATTGAATCGTTTGTTTGAATTAACCATGAAATTCTCTTTGCATTTCAATCTGAATAAAAAACTTGGCCCAATTGTCAACCAAAAAGGGGTCTTTTGTTAATATATTTTGAATCCCTTGCTTATGATCAAAGATTAAAAGAGATACATATGATTGAGTCACACGCATTCTTTTCAAAAATGGTGGATGAATTAGTTGAATTTTCAGAATATGATCCAGAATTAGCAGATGGAATAAAGTGGCTCGATGTTCAGGCTCAGAAAAAAGGTATCACATTTTATGATATGGTTTTTGAAGTGTTATACAAACATGATGTAAACTCTAAAGCCAAAGATTGGTTAAGCACAAGAAATTAAATTTATTTTCTCAAGTTTAATGGTTGATATTCACAACCTTGTGGCCCACAATATTTTCCAACATAAACTGCTTTAGGTCTGTATAGTGCTGTTTTTGGTGCAGCCTCTGCAAATTTTTCTTCAATGACATGTGCTGCCCACCCTACAACTCTTGCAATCGCAAAGATTGGCGTGTTGAGGTCTAATGGGATTTTTAACATGTAATACAGTGAGGCACTATACAAATCCACGTTTGGATAAATTTCTTTATTTTTTTGTGATTTTATTTCTGAAATGGTAACAGTTTCTACTTTTTCTGTTATGTCAAACCATGGGTCTTTAGTTTTTTCAGCAAGTTTTCTTGATAGCTCTTTTAGTACTTGTGCTCTAGGATCATATGTTTTATACACCGCATGCCCCATTCCCATAATTTTTGCACCTGCATTCATTTCTTTTTTAATCCATTCTTCTGTTTTTCCCACTTCTCCAATATCTAACAGCATTTTCATTACTTCTGTATTAGCTCCTCCGTGTAATTCTCCACTTAATGCTCCAATTGCTGCACTTATTGCTGAATACATGTGTGCTCTTGTTGATGCAACTTGTCTGGCAGTAAAAGTTGATGCATTAAATGTATGATCTCCGTGAAGAATTAAACAAACATCAAAGATTTTTTCTACTTCAGGATCTGGTTTTTCACCAAACAACATGTATAGAAAATTTGCAGCATGACTAAGTGTTGGATCCGGATCCACTGCTGCTAATCCATTTCTAATTCTATGCCAACTGGCAATGATTGTGGGAATTTTTGCAATTAGATTTATTGCTTTATCGTAACTTGCTTCTTTATTTGAAAACTCCTCATCATAATATCCTGCAAGTGCTGCTACGAATGCTTGAAGCATATCCATAGGGTCTGCATCTTTTCTCCAATTCCCCATATTTTTTTGCATTTGTTTAGGAATGAATCTTGCGTCAATGAGTTTTGTATTAAATTCGTCTAATTGTTGTTTAGTTGGTAATTTGTCATAAAGTAACAGATACGCTGTTTCTTCAAAGGTTGAATTTTTTGTAAGATCTAATATGTCAAATCCACGATAAATGAGCTTACCTCTCTCCCCATCTATTTTTGAAATTTTGGTATCTGCAATTTCAATTCCTCGTAGACCGATATTTTTTGTCTCCATGTTGAGCCTACTACAAATCTTTTATTATGTTTTCGCCAAAATCATGTCTATGAAGTTTAGTAATTAGTCTAATATGGCAATTTTTGGTCATAAATGATAATTTTTAATCAAAACTTAATGACTCCTGCAGAGCGAGAACATTTGAAAAAATTAGATGACTTGGTACTAAATGCTTCATCTGAAGAACTCAAAAAAATTCAGGAAATAGATCATCAAACTCAAATGGAAGGATTATCGCTATATGATGTATATCTTGATTCAAGTTCATTGGTAAACCAAAGTATCAAAAAACCATTTAGAAAATCTTAATTTTACATTCTTCATTTAAATGAGGGTTTGTGATTTTTGAATCTATATTGGTATCCTCTAAAACCAAAAAAACAGCAGCTAAAAAAGTAACAAAAAAAATAGCAGTTAAAAAAGCAACCAAAAAAACAGTATCTAAACCAATAACTGCATCAAAGCGAACTAAATTAATCTGTATTTCTCATAAGGAAGATTGCGATGGAATTAGTTCTGCTGCTCTTATTCGTCAAGCATTTGGCGGTGATGCAATTCTTGTAGATTATCCTGGACAGATGGAGGCACTAAATCAAGTTGTTTTAGATGAAAAATTAAAATCGTTATTCATATGTGATTTGGGTTTAAGTAAAAAAACTCAAGATGAATTTATTGATATTATGACAAGACTGAGAAAAAATAAAGTTTCAGTTACTTACATTGACCATCATGATATTGATCCTACCGTTGTAAAAGCATTAGAAAAAATTAAGGTTAAAGTTATTCATGATATCAATGAATGTACTACTGTTCAAGTATACAATGCATACAAATCAAAACTCAATGATCATGCATCATTTGTTGCAACATGTGCAGCTATCACTGATTACATGGAAGATAGACCAATTGGTTCAAAATTACTTCAAATCTATGACAGACAATTTGCTTTGATTAGTGCAACAGTAATGACGTACAATATCGTCGGCCATCAAAGAGAACCTGATTATTTACAATACTTGGTTGAAGAATTAGCAGAATCTAAATTCCCTCATGATATTCCAAATACTTTTGAGTTTGCCCAAATTCAAGTAGAGAAATTATCCCAAATGATTGCCAAAGTAAAGGTAGGAATGAAAACCATGAAAAATCTTGGCTATATGGAAATTTTAGATGCTGGTGCCAGTGGTGCAGTTAATTTTGTTATGGGTTTATCCGGAAAAGATGTTGGTGTTGCATACAAAGAACGGGTAGATCATGGAATTTATGCTGTTTCAGTTAGAGGTTCAAAGAATTGTAAAGTTCACTTGGGTAAAATTGTTAATCTCTTAGCAACAAGTCTTGGTGGATCTGGTGGTGGACATGATAAAGCATGTGGTGCAGTTGTTCCTAAACCAAAAATTAAACAATTCATTACAGAATTAAATAAACAAATAAAGTAATCATTCTTTTAAAATTTGTTAAAAAGATTTATCGGACTAACTATTTACAAATTAAAACTAGAACAAAAACTACAAAAAATTATTTAATTTGTTTTAATTAATTTAAAATTTAGGTAATATGAAAAGTTTTGTTTTTGATGAAACAATAATGATTGAAATTACTGATATTACCAAAACTAATGATGCCACCACTCCGAATTCAGGAACTACCACACCATCTTTAATTTCAACTTGAATTGATTTTTTATGCTCTGATGATACTCCTTGATTTGCAGTAATTGTATACATTCCATCTTCTTTCCACATTGGACCTCCTACCTTAATTTGAATTTCAAAATCTCCATAAATTCCTGGAGTCACTTGTGCTATAGTTATCAAGTTTCCAACAGGAGAATTTACGATTAATGTAATGTCTGAATTTCTGAAACTCGTGTTTCCTGTAATTATAATTACATCTGAACCATTTACTGCATCAGCTGTCATTGAAATTCCACTTAAAATAATTGATGGCTCTTTTTCTGATACTGTCTCTTGGATTGATTCTGGAATGATATTTCTTGAAATTTCTTGTGCTATGACTGTAAATTGAGTGGATGCAGTAATACTAGTGTCATCATGACTTGCAGATACCAAATAAGTACCTGTTTCGAAACTTGGAGGGTTTAATAATTTTTTAAATTCACCATTGTCTTCAATTGCTAATTGCGGGGCAAAAACTAGTGCTCCATCTGGGCCGATAATTCTAATTTTTACTGGCTTGAATTGAGATACATCTGTAATTTTTCCTGAAATCCATATAGAATCCAATGAGTTGATTTCTTCTGAAGAAACTTCTAATTCTAAAGTTTTTTCTGCAAAAGCTGAAGTTGAAATCATCGAAACTATAATTAACATAAACAATGAAATCTTTAGCATTTCTATCCCTCAATCATAACTGTATATGAATTGTTTCTACAAATGTATAGCAATCTTCTTAATCTTAAATTTTTTTATCTATTTTTTTCTTTTTCTTAGAATTTTCTTAATCTGTCTGTTCATAATACGGGTAGAATGCAATAAACACAACCTATTTTTGAAATCGAGCAACAGCATAGGTTCACATTTTCCTTTTTCATGATTACATTCTTCGCATAATCCACTACCACTTTGTACCATGAATTATCTCAAAAATCTATTTAAGATAATTTTTAAATTAATTATTCTAAAAACTCTACAATGGCATCTATTTCAGTCATTGAATCTAATGGTAGACAAGCTACTCCTACTGCAACTCTGGAATGTTTTCCTTTTTCACCAAATATTTCAAAGAGTAAATCTGATGCTGAATTGATGACTTTGGGATGTTGTGTAAAATCTGGCATAGAATTTACAAATCCTGAAAGTTTTACGATTTTTGTAACCTTATCTAAATTTCCTAATTCTCTTTTTATCTGGGCAAGAATGTTAATTGCACACATTCTTGCAGATTTTTGTGCCGTCTCAAGATTGCCATCTGAAACCTTTCCTGTAAAAATCACCTTTCCGTCTTCCATTGGAATTTGACCTGAGACAAATAACAAATTTCCAGTTCTTATCACAGGTACATATGATCCTGCAGGTGTAGGTGGATTAGGAAGTTTGACACCTATGGATTCCAGTTTTTCTTCAATCAAGATTATGATGCTTGATTTTAGGCTGATTTTAGTATTTAGGAATGCAATTGGTTGATAGTTTCTCTTACTATTCAGACTAATAGAAAAGATATTGTATATGTGAAAAATTTAATGTTAATTGTCACTAGAGGCATTCTATGATGAGGATCTAATGGGTGTCGCTAGTGACACTTGATAATTTATTTTAGATTTTAAGATATCCTGCTTTTGGAATTTTACTGGTAAAGTCTCTTTGTAACAATACTCTCTCCTCTGTCCCTCTACCTTGAAGTAATCTTTGATTTATTTCAGTCATAAACTCATTAATTTGATTAAAACAATTTTTCAATTCTTTTTTTAATTTTTCATCATCACTATTTTCCTTGGTCCATAGAATTGATGATGCTAATTCAAACATACCTAACATATTTGTTAACAATAATTCATAATCTAATTTTGTATATTTGTTAAATTTACTTGAAATAAGACCTTTTGATATGTCTACAAATATTTTTTTATTTTCCAAATTCTTTATTGTTGAATTTATTTTAGATTCATATGTAAAAATAATATTATTAATAAATCCAATATTTTCTTCCATCGAATAGTGATAATATTTTACATAATATGCGTTATCTTTGTAACCGTGTTTCTTAATGTGCCCTAATACTTCCATTTTTTTTAAAATTTCTTTTAGTTTAGTTCTGTTGAATCTTTTTTTATTATTCAAACATGTTTGCCATAAATCTCCAAAATAGTTTTTTTCATCATTCATACATTCTAGAATATAATTTATTGAAATTATTTGCATAGCCTACCTCTTGATTGGAATTATTTATTGGTGATGACCATAAATTTAATCTCTCACTGAGCCTGTTCATGACTTTGAGGTATGAAAACTGAGTATTTTGTACATGTTTTTTACTTGTTAATGTAATGAATGTTTAGATGCTAATCAAAATTGTATATGCTGTTTCATGATGAAGAATTAGATGAGGAAGAATTGAACAAATTCTTTACAAAATTTGATTCTAAGACTATTGAACTAATTCGACAAGAATACCAAAATGATTGATAGTAAAAATTAGTAAATCAAATGTCTGCATTTATTGAGAAGAATCTTGAAGGAAAACTATTTTCCAAAACACATTTGATTTTAAATATTATTTATAAAGAATCTTAGAAAAAATTTAACCGTAATTTTAAACCCACAAAATGATTTTTTTTAATTTTTACTTATTTTGATAAGGACTTTTTCGCCCTTGTTTGAATTGTTCTGATATATTGTTCTTGTTTTGTACCCTTGTTTCAGAAGACATCCATTCAAAATTGATACCCATGGTAAAGAGTGACCACTGTTTAATTTTGATTCCACTGTTATATTTTTGGTATTTGCTTCAAAATTAACATGGCCTGAACATGTAATCTGCATCACTGCATCAATAATCTCAATTATGTCATCTAGTGTTTTTGTTTTTAAAGAAATTCCATTCTTCTCTAAAAGGTTGAACATGTCTGCTTCTGATTTTTTAGATATCATTGCAGAGTCTAATAGATATAGTAGACCTGCTTCGTTGACAATTTTAATAATTTTGTAAATCTCTTGCGCTTCAGTTTTTGTCATGTCTGCTAAAGCTTTGGTCTTAGTTGCATTTTTCCAAATATTTGAAAATATTTTCTCTTGATTCATACCTAAAATATCCGTAGATGAAAAAACAGCACCTTTACCATTCTCGTTATTTATCATTAGCAATTCTGTTTCATCAAAAACAAAACAGTTCTGTGTAATGTCTGATGCTCTAATTTCTACTCCGTCAGGAATTACTCTAAATGATTCCGAACAAATTTGAGATGATGGTACTAGAACTTTAACCTCTAGATTTCGACGTAACACTGATAATAATTGCCCTTTACATTCAGATAATAATTCAAAACCCCATTGATCTGTCATGATTTTGATTGATGATTTTGATCCTTCAATCATTGTTTGTAGTTGTGATAAGACATTGTTTGCACTCAAATGAAAATATCTTTTTTCTTCAGAGCCTCGTGATTTTCTACTTTCTTCACTTGCTTTCTTTAAATTTGAAATCAATGTGTTCATTGCATTTACTTTGTTGATCTGCTCATGAATTATTCCATCAAAGGCATCTTCAGGAGCAATTGCTGTACACATGATGGGTTTACTTTTTGAAATAATGGCTAGTTTTTTACTTTCCAATTTTAATAATGTTGGATAAATTTTAGTTCGTGGAATTTCTGAATAATATGCTAATTCACTTGCTGAAATTGTACCCTTTGCAATCAACGCCACATACGCCTGTGCTTCATACTTGCTTAATCCAAATTCTTCTAGGCTCACTGTCAAAACATGCTCATTTACCATGATTATTTTAGATTTATTATTAGGTAAAATTGAGAGCTAAATTCCTTTACACAAGTACTCAAAAAAAATCAAAACTGTACCCGTTGATGGGTGTAACTGTAGTTACAAAATTATTTGTTACACCGTCCTCAAATACAAAATCTAGAAGTGCTAATTGGTATGTTGGTAAAATGTAGTGTTAACTCAATCGATGTTGAAAATATATTTCACTCTGTAACTCTAGTTCCACGATTTGAATATTCTATAAATTTGTTAGATGATATTATTGACGTTCTCTTTAGTAAACAAATTGAATTAAAAGAATCAAATCAAGATTTAATTCATGATTTTGATGAATCAGATAAAATACAAAGCGATGCCTTGAAACTAGAACACCTGATAGTCTATTCTTTAGAAATTTTATTACATGTTAAAAAAAATATGCGGCGAATTTCTAATATTAGTAGTATTCCTGAAGTTCTTCCATCTTCAATTCCTATGATTAGAACTGTTAGTGCACAATTATTTGGTATTATTCCAAATTGCAGCCAAAAATTATCTGAAATATCTGTTCATTTGGGTAGTATTGTAATTGATTCTGCTGCTCTAACAACAGCTAGGTTTGATTTTAGTCAATCAAATATTGAATCTACCACATTACTAAATGAAGTAAAATTGATGGCTGACTGTAAATTAAATAAGCAGTATCCTAATCTTAATTTTTTCAAATTATGCAATACTTGATATGCTAAATCAAAAACGTGATTTTTTAAAGGATATGGATATTATTAGATCAATTTCTTTAAAAATTGATAAAAAAATATCTGAAATAAGATCATCTGATGATTCAAAAATAGATAAACTTTCTTTAGAAGAACTACAAGATTTAGATAAAATTGTTGGAATTGCTGATTTTATGATGTGTAAATATGCAGACAAAAAAGAAATACACTCAATTTTAAAGTATTTTACTAGTATTATTACTGAGACTGCTGAATCTCTTGAATACTTGGATGATGATGTATCTGTATTGATACTTTCAGCTGAGGATTCAATTAACAAGGTCAAAGAAATGCATACAACTATCTCTGAGAAATCTGATTTTAAAAAAAAATATCATGATGGCCCTGACTATAATGAATATGAAACAAGTTCAATTAATTTAACCAATTTTGTGACAGAGATTAACACTATAGAATACCAACAAAATTCTCGAGAGGAAACTGCGTAGGTATTAGAATGAGTTTAGCCCCACAAGAATTAGAAAACACAGCAAGCAAATATGCTTCTGAAGCCATCAAATTTGACTCTCAAGGTGCACGTGGAATGGCAATCAGTCTGTATCAACAAGCAATTGACGTGTTAGTAAAATTATTACAACTTTATCCTGACAGCAGATCTAATCAAATTTACAAAGACAGATGTAATTCTTATCACAATAGAATTAATGCACTACAACAGGCTCATGGTGTAGAGCCTGCAGTTGATCCAAAGGCATCACCAGATGAACAAAAGAATTCTGTTCAGAGACAAGAAAATGAAAATGATTTTGAAGAACTAATTATGAAAGAAAAACCTAATGTTACTTGGAACCAAGTAATTGGTTTAGATGACGCTAAAAGTGCATTACGTGAATCGATTGTATATCCTACTAAAAGACCTGATTTGTTTCCTCTTGGATGGCCAAAAGGAATGTTACTTTACGGTCCACCTGGTACAGGAAAAACAATGCTTGCAGCAGCTACTGCCAATGAAATGGATGGATATTTCATAAACGTAGACGCATCCTCTATGATGAGTAAATGGCTTGGCGAAGCAGAAAAGAATGTCTCAAAATTATTTGCTATGGCAAGAAAGTATGCTGAGAAAGAAGGTAAACCTGTTATTTTGTTTGTAGATGAAGTAGATTCTTTGTTAGGATCTAGAAGTAGTGAGGTTGGTGGAGAAGTTAGAACTAAAAACCAATTCTTAACAGAAATGGATGGTGTTAACAGTAAAGGAAAACAATTAATGTTGTATGTAATTGGCGCAACCAACAAACCGTGGAGTCTTGATTGGCCTTTCCTTAGACGATTTCAAAAGAGAATCTATGTGTCATTACCTACTCAAGAAGCAAGAGAAAATTTATTTAAACAATACACCGCACCCTTAAATAAAAATCTCAATGTAAATAATGCTGAACTAGCTAAATTATTTGACGGATACAGTGCAAGTGATATTAAAGATGTCTGTCAAGCAGCACAGATAAAGACTGTACATGAAATTTTCGATGCTGCAGATTATCATGAACCAGTTGAAGGTGAGACACCAGTACAGCCAAGAGCACTCACGACATCTGATTTTAAAGATATTATGGCAAGAAGAAAACCTAGTGTTTCCACTGAGATGATTCGCGCTTATCACAGGTGGAGCGAAGAGTTCCAAGCTCTCTGATTGTTCGATCTTATCATGCGATCAATTTTTTAAATTTCATTTACGCACAAAACTTAAATTCATAATAACACGGACTTGACGAGGGTCACAATTACTACAAAGAAATCAAACCATGCAAACAAGTTTGGGAAACTGATCTTTGATGATGGTACTGTTCTTGACGGTCAAGGTTTTGGTTATTCTACATCTGTTTTCGGAGAAATTGTTTTCAATACTGGGATGGTCGGTTATACTGAGGCCCTAACTGATCCCTCGTATAGTGGTCAAATTCTCACGTTCACATACCCTCTTGTTGGAAATTATGGTGTTCCAGATCCATCCATCACTGATGAAGACGGCATTTCAAAATTCTTTGAATCTGATAAAATACAAATTCGTGGTCTAGTTGTTCATGAATTATCGTTAACTGCAAGTCATTGGAATCTATCTATGACTTTGGATGAATGGATGAACAATGAAAAGGTGCCTGGTATCTCAGGAATTGATACTCGTGAATTAACAAAAAAACTTCGGACTAGTGGGGTAATGATGGCTGCTCTAGTAGTTTCTGATACTGAGATAGATGTTGAAGCTATTAAAAAACAACTAGAGTCTGCAAAGCATTATGATTCTGAACAATTCATGGATGTAGTTTCTACAAAAGAAGAGCAAATCTATGGCAATGAAAAAAAATCTGTTGTAGTAATTGACACTGGTGCAAAAAATGCTATTCTGAGAAATATTCGTGAATTGGGTTACAAAGCAATTTTAGTTCCTTGGAATACTTCTTATGAAAAAATAATGTCTTATCATCCTAATGGTGTTATCCTTAGTAGTGGCCCTGGCGATCCACAAAAATGCCCTGACACAATTGATACTGCAAAAAAATTAATTGAAAATAATATTCCTACATTAGGTATTTGTTTGGGTGCTCAAATAATTGGCATTGCCGGAAATACTGAAACTTATAAACTAAAATATGGTCATCGTGGTCAAAACAAACCTTGTATTAATTTAGAAAATAATCAAGTATATGTTACAAGTCAGAATCATGGATATGGTATTACTCCTGAATCTATAGAAAAATCTGATTTCAAATTATGGTTTATAAATGCAGATGATAAAACAGTTGAAGGAATAAAACATAAAAAGCAAAATTGCATAGCAGTGCAGTTTCATCCTGAAGCTGCCCCTGGTCCTTTTGATTGTAAGTTCATCTTTGAAGAACTCAAAAATTTAATGGAGAAAAAATAATTGCCAAAGAATGAATCCTTAAAGAAAATTCTTGTACTAGGAAGTGGCGCAATTAAAATTGGCGAAGCTGGTGAATTCGATTACTCTGGAAGTCAATGTCTAAAAGCAATACATGAAGATGGAATTAACAGTGTCTTAATTAATCCAAATATCGCCACTATCCAGACAGATACTAAATTTGCAGACCGAGTATATCTGCTTCCTGTTAATGCAGAGTATGTCGAATCAATTATTGAAAAAGAAAGACCTGATGGAATTATGTTGGCATATGGTGGTCAAACTGCTCTAAATTGTGGAGTGAATTTGGATGAATTTGGCATATTGAAAAAATATGGTGTGAATGTTCTGGGAACTCAGATTGCAGGTATAAAGAAAACAGAAGATAGACAACTTTTCAAAGATTCTATGATTGAATGTCGAGTACCTGTTCTAAAAAGTAAAACTGTGACTAATTTTGAAGATGCTAAAAAGGCAGCAGAAGAACTTGTTTATCCTGTAATTATTCGTGTTGCATATACACTTGGAGGACGAGGTGGTGGTGTTGCCTATAATGAAATTGAATTGCATGAAATTGTTGAGCGAGGTATCAAAGCAAGCCTTGTTGGTCAAGTATTAGTGGAAGAATACATTGGTCATTGGAAACAAATTGAATATGAGGTAATGCAAGATTATGGTGGAAATAATGTTATAGTTTGTAATATGGAAAATGTGCTTTCAATGAAAGTTCACACTGGTGATAATATTGTAGTTGCACCATCACAAACAATTGATAATCATGAATACCATATGTTACGTTCTGCCGCATTACGTGCGACAAAACATGTTGGAATTGTCGGTGAATGTAATATACAATACGCTCTATCTCCTGATTCTGATAAGTATGTTGCAATTGAGATTAATCCTAGACTTTCGCGTTCATCTGCTTTAGCAAGTAAAGCTACTGGATATCCATTAGCATACATGTCTGCAAAAATTGGACTTGGTTATAATTTATCTGAACTAGTTAATAGAATTACAAAAAATACTACTGCATGCTTTGAACCCTCTTTAGATTATATTGTATGCAAACACCCTAGATGGGATTTTGATAAATTTGAACTAGTAAATAGAAGACTTGGCCCTACAATGAAATCGGTTGGAGAAGTAATGGCAATTGGTAGAACCTTTGAAGAATCATTTCAAAAAGCAATTCGAATGTTAGATATTGGAAATGATGGCTTAGTTTTGAATCGTACAAACGGAACTAAATATACTGAAGAAGAAATTGAACACAAATTGTCTCACCATGATGATCATATTCTTTATCATGTTGCAATTGCATTAAAGATGGGAATTTCAGTTGAAAGGATTTACGAATTATCTACTGTTGATCCTTGGTTTATAGAAAAAATAAAAAATATTGTAACAGTTGAAGAGAAACTCAAAGATTTAGAACTTGATGAATCTCTTATGTGGGAAGCCAAAAAAACAGGTTTTTCAGATAAACAAATTGCACGTGCAAAGGACAAAACTCCTGACGAAATTCGTGATTTAAGAAAGAAATTAGGCGTAATTCCTTCAGTTAAACAAATTGATACACTTGCAGCAGAATGGCCTGCAGTTACAAATTATTTGTATTTGACATATGGTGGGCATTCTAACGATATTGTTATCCCTCAAGATGAAAAGGGAATTGTTGTACTTGGTGCAGGACCATACAGAATTGGAAGTAGTGTTGAATTTGACTGGGGTACTGTTAACATGGTTTGGGGCCTTCAAGAAAATGGAGAGAAAAGTGTTTCAGTGATAAATTGCAATCCTGAAACAGTTTCAACTGATTATGATATTTGTACACGGTTGTATTTTGAAGAATTAACTCAAGAAAGGATTTTAGATATTACTGAATTTGAACATCCAAAAGGAATCGTTACTTGTGTTGGAGGTCAAACTGCAAATAACTTGACTCTTGGCCTCGCACAACATGGAGTAAATATTTTGGGTACCAGTGCACAAGATGTTGATAGAGCAGAAGACCGTTCTAAATTCAGCGCAGAACTTGACAAACTCCACATACAGCAACCGCGATGGCAAGCATTTTCAAATCTAAATGAAGCAAAATCTTTTGCTCTAGAAGTAGAATTTCCTGTAATTGTAAGGCCTTCTTACGTTTTGTCTGGTGCCGCCATGAAAGTTGTTTGGTCTCAAAAAGAATTAAAAACATATGTCCAAGAAGCAACTGATGTATCCCCTGATCACCCTGTAGTAATTTCCAAATTCATGTTAAATTCACTTGAAGTTGATGTAGATGGAATAAGTAATGGTAAAGAAGTTGTGATTGGTGCAATTGTTGAACATATTGATAGTGCAGGTGTTCACTCTGGAGATGCTATGATGGTAATTCCACCATGGCGTCTAAGTAACAAAACTATTGATACAATTAATGAATATTCAAAAAAGATTGCACTAACATTTAATGTCAAAGGACCATTTAATCTACAATTCTTAGTTCATGATGATCATGTCTATGTGATAGAACTAAACATTCGAGCATCACGTTCAATGCCATTTGTATCAAAATTAGTTAAAACAAATTTGATTTCTCTTGCTGCTAAGGCAATATTGGATAAACCTCTACCTAAAATTCCTGAAAATAAATGGCAAAAAATTCACAATTACGGAATTAAGGTTCCACAATTCTCCTTCATGCAATTAGAGGGAGCTGATATTACATTGGGTGTTGAAATGCAATCTACTGGTGAGGCTGCATGTTTTGGAAATAGTTTCTATGATGCATTATCAAAAGGACTAACAGCTGTTGGCTATACTCTTCCAGCCAAAGGATCAGCTCTCGTAACAGTAGGTGGCGCACAAAATAAAGAAAAATTAGTTGCAACTATAGCAAAACTCAAACATTTGGGATTCAAAATTTTAGCAACAGAACATACTGCAGAATTTTTTGAAGAAAAAATTGGTGACGTTGAAATTGTACATAAAATTTCAGAACCTAAAAGAAAACCAAATATTTCTGATTTATTATATGAGCGAAAAATTGATTTTATCATAAATATTCCGAGTACATCCACTTTGGAAAAATATGTTGGAATGCTTGATGATGAATATCAAATTAGACGAAAATCTATTGAATTGGGAATTCCTGTGTTAACTACTATTGAATTGGCTGATTCTTTTGTAAAAACATTAGAGTGGTTAAGAGATAACAAAACCACAAAAGAACCCATTGAACCTTATGACAAGTATGAGTAATTATACAAACGTGGACTAGATCTCAATTGTATCTTATCTGTGCTCTGAATGGAACTTTGGTGATAAACTCTGTTTGATTTCATTCCTTGATATTTGATTCGTCCCCAATAATTGTCCAATTGGATAGAACAATTCTTGTTTGTAACATCAAAGTTATACTGTACATATTTGATTAAATTTATGTGAATAAAGACTTGAGACGATTACAATCAATGATTTCTGAAAAACGTGTGAAATTGCATATTTTTGAACCTAGTATGAGAAAAATTTGGACCGTGGTTGGAATCGGCGAAGAACATTGGATTGATCCTAACTGCAATTATTGTTCTTGTCCTGGATTCTATTTTGGTGAATTAAATGGAAAAACTACATGTTACCATCTAGAATCTGCACTACTTGCCAGGAAAGAAAACAAAGTTGATGAAATTATTTTCTCTGATGATGAATTTTCTGATTTTCTTTCAGGATTAATTTCTGATTTGTAATAATCCATTGTTCGAATGTATTAATAACTTGAAATTTTATACAAACTCATGGATGATGACCAACAAAATTTAGAAATAGAGAAAATTGCAAATCTGATGCTTCATGATGAAATTTCACCTGATGAACAAGATGTTTTAAAATTAGAAAAATACAAAAATCAAATTAAAGAAGATTACAATCTTAATGATGAAGAGGCAATGAAAATTGTTTATGAAACATTACTTTATAGAAAATTAAAAAATTCTGATTCAGGCGATATTTTAGACAAAGGTATTGAGTTCGGCGCTGGATTCAGCTAAACTTATTCTAGTGGTATAGTGTCTATATCGTCTTTTGAAACTCCTTTCCAAAGACCAACCATTCCTTCTGGTTCTACTTGTTCAATTTTGGTGATTTGTTGAATCTTGATGTGATCTGGGTTTGGAGGCATCCATAACATTGCCATATAGTCTCCAACTTCTCCAACTTTTGATGGTAGGGCCATGATAACTTTGTCTGCTGCAAATCCTTTTGCAGATAATGCATTTGTTGCTTTTTCATTAAGATCCATTCTTCCATGTAGGAACAAATAGACATCTTTTTGAGTATCAATTTCTGCCATGAATTTACTAGTTTTTCAAACTAAATCAACCTTTCCTGATCTCATGCTTCCAAAAAGGGTTAAATTAGAATGGACAGAAATTTTAACTATGAAAATCTTTACTGTTGGTAGTAAATCCTTTGTAACTAGTTTCCAATTGGCTGGAATTCCTGGAAAAATTTTTGAAGATCCTAAAAATGCTTTGGAGGAAATCAAAACATTAACTGATGATTCTGATGTTGGCCTAATTTTAGTTAGTGATGATATTACAGAATCTATTAATGATGAATTAACTGTACTACGATCTAAAAAATCTACTCTGGTGTTTGCATTACCTGCAACAGGTAGTGAAAAAAATGAGGTTGATTATAGATCTATGTTAAAGAAAATTCTTGGTGTATAATTAAATTTTTAATGTTTTACAATGAAAACTGCATCTATTAAAGAACCATCAGTCATTTCTATAGATGAAACAGAAAACCCTCAATTGACATCAGGTGATATCTTAGTACAGATGCAAGCATGTGGAATCTGTGGTTCTGATTTGGAAAAAGTTTTTGGACAGTATGGTCAGCCATCCATGCGATTAGGTCATGAACCATCAGGAATTATCTTGGATGTTGGTTCTGATGTAACAGAATTTAAAAAAGGTGATCGAGTGTTTACCCATCATCATGTTCCTTGTTATGATTGTCATTTTTGTAATCATGGAAATGAAACGATGTGCCAAAAATATTCTGAAACAAATCTTTCTCCATGTGGATTATCTGAAGAATATGTAGTCCCTGCATGGAACGTTTCTCATGGTGGTGTTTTAAAAATTTCTGATTCTCTTAGTTATGAAGAAGCTGCAATGATTGAACCGCTTGCATGTTGTGTTAGAGCCTGGTCTAAATTCTCTTATCAGGAAGGTGACTCTACTGCAATCTTTGGAGTTGGTCCTACTGGGATGATGCACGTGATGCTAGCTTGTGTAAAAAAATTCTCAAAAATTTTTTGTTTTGATGTAAATAGCTTTAGATTAGATTTTGCAAAAAAATTCAATATTACTGATTCTATTTCTTCTATGGATGAAAATAGAAAACAAAAGATCTTAGATAATACTGATGGTCAAGGCGTAGATATAGCAATTGTTGCTACAAGCAGTCTTAAAGCATTAGATGATGCTATAGACATGACTAGAAAAGGTGGCACCGTAATGATGTTTGGTGTTCCATCAAAAGGTGCAAAATTAGATTTAGACATGAGTAAAATTTACTCCAAGGAAATAACTTTGCTAACTAGTTATGCTGCATCTGATTCAGATACCAAGGCAGCACTACATCTAATCGAATCTTTTCAAATTGATGTTAAACAATTAATCACTCACACTTATTCTATTTCTGATACTCAAAAAGCATTTGATCATGCACGTACTGGTGAAAATGCAATGAAGATAATCATTACAAAATAAGAAAGGCTTAAGAAGGGATTTTCATTCTTTCAAAATCGAAGAATTATGGATTGGGGATTGCAAAATAGAATTTCTAGAATAATTAAACCACAAAATAATCGTGCATTAATGTTGGCAGTAGACCACGGATACTTTCTTGGTCCAACTGAAAAACTTGAAAATCCAAAAAAAGTAATTGCCCCACTGTTGAAATATTGTGATTCTTTAATGGTCACAAGAGGTGTTCAAAGAACATCTGTTCCTGCAACCACTGATACTCCTATGGTGTTGAGAGTTTCTGGCGGTTCAAGTATTATTGGCGATGATTTATCTCAAGAAGACATTACAGTATCAATTGAAGATGCAATTAGACTAAATGCTAGCGCTCTTGCAATGTCTATTTTTGTTGGTTCAAAATATGAATATCAAACTATTGTAAATCTTGGGAAATTAGTCAGTGAAGCAGAAAAATATGGATTACCTGTTTTAGCAGTTACTGCAGTTGGAAAAGAACTTGGTAAAGATGCTCGTTATCTTTCATTAGCATGCAGAGTAGCTGCTGAACAAGGAGCACATATTGTCAAAACATACTATTGTGATAATTTTGAAAAAGTCGTTCAATCATGCCCTGTCCCAATTATAGTCGCCGGTGGAAAGAAAATTCCTGAACGTGATGCTTTACAATTAACTTTCAATGCAATCAAAGGTGGTGCAGTAGGTGTAGACATGGGTAGAAACATCTGGCAATCAGAACATCCTGTCTCTATGATTAAAGCAGTTAGAGGAATTGTTCATGGAAATCTAAATGTTGATCAATCTTTCAAATTATATCAAAAATTAGTCAGTGAAGAACCAAAGAACAAATCAAACAACACTAATCAAACCAAATCAAACAACACTAATCAAACCAAATCAAACAACACTAATCAAACCAAATCAAACAACACTAATCAAACCAAATCAAACAACACTAATCAAACCAAATCAAACAACACTAATCAAACCAAATCA
>JAPFBP010000096.1 GCA_029250275.1 Candidatus Nitrosopumilus sp.
AATTATTTTTTAAAAATAAATAACATGTAATTTTACTTGACATGGGATTGTCTGATTTAGGTGGTGATGTAGTTGCTACTAAATTATTAAAAGAAAAAACTAGTTTACAAATAATCATTATCACAGCAGATGACAAAACAACTTCACGTGTCAATAAAACAATCAGTACTGGAATTTCAGTCTTTATTCAAAAACCATCTACTCTCGATGAACTTAAAAAAGATATAGATATTGCAGAATATTCATTATTACAATAACAATAATGACATATTCAGAATATTCACATCTTTAATGTCTATTTAATTTATTCTATAATCAATTAATTCATCTGAAAATTTCTCTACTATTTTCTGTGATGTGTTTGTTTTTTCTGAATTAATTTGTAATAATATAAACATATTCCATTCTCCTTCTATGTTTGATACTAGAAGATAGTTGTCTAGTTTTGTAATAAAATTTCTGATTGAATCTTTAACTGCTTCAAGTGATTTGGAAGGTTTTAATTTCATCAGAACTGCTTGATATTCATTAATTCTAGATACGTCAGTTAGAACTGCTTTGTACCCTTTGATAATGCCGCTTTTTTCTAATCGCTCTATTCTTTTTCTAATTGTTCTATCTGAAACAGCATGGTCTAATTTTTTTAATTCAGCTGCGATTTTTTTTGATGGGGTTCTAGCATTATTATTGAGAATTTCTATTATTTTTTGATTAACTTTGTCTAGGTTTGACCATGCATCTTCACTCATATTATTTTAAAGATATGATACATTTTGAATTTTTGGTTTAATTTGTGCTAATTTCTGTAATTGAGATTTTTAATCTTCTAAAATTCAACCTGATTCTAATATTTCTTGATCTTCTGGATAGTATAATTAAATTGGATTTAGCAAGATTTGATTATGTATCAATTTGTCTAGATTACCATACCAGTTATATGCTCATAATCAAAATATACGATATGGGTAAGCGCCAAGTAAAAAATGAAAGTGCATTAAAAGAAATTCGATTGCCAGAAGAAGGTGAACTTTTTGGGCGTGTTTTGAAAATGATGGGTGGAGAAAATGTAATGATAAAATGCGATGATAATATTACCAGACGTGGAAGAATTAGAGGTAAACTAAAGAGAAGAGTTTGGATTAGAGATAATGATATTGTAATAATTGCACCTTGGGATTTTAAAAAAGATGAACGAGGAGATATTGTTTGGAGATTTACACTCCCTCAAGTCGAATGGCTTAAAACACAAAATCATATTCCAAAAGATTTCTAGTTTTTGCTTTTAACTTAATTTTATTTTGATGTCTTAGTTAATATAGTGAATACATTGCTTGAAAATCAAATGGAACAAGGCACCGTAAAATGGTTTAACCGTACTAAGGGCTTTGGTTTTGTCGAGAGAGAAGGTGGAGACGATCTGTTTGTTCACAAATCAGATGTTGACGGATTCATCAACGAAGGCGATAAAGTCGAGTTTGAAGTAGGCGAAGGTCAAAAAGGACCAGCAGCTCAAAAAGTTAAAAAAATAGAATAGACAATGAATTTTTAAATTAAGATTTCATCTTTGTTTTCTTAACCTAGTCTTTCTTTTTATTATTTTTTAAAA
>JAPFBP010000025.1 GCA_029250275.1 Candidatus Nitrosopumilus sp.
TCTCTTGGGAGGGGGAGGTGCACCTGCAGGTGGGGAAGATAGTGCAGCATATGCCAATGCATACCGTGTTGGTCAGGGCATTGCATCTGGCGGTGAGTCTAATGAAAACAATGATTCAACAAATGATGCTGGAAATACATATGCTGATACAGGGAATAACGGAAAAAATGTGAAAGAAGAAAACAAAGGCACTTCTAATTAAAAATAAAAAAATGGAATTTCCAATTACAATTAAAAAACAAATGTTGAAAACTAATCTAAAAAATACTCTATGATTAAAACGATTTAATCCTTAAAAGGAATTGTGTGATAATGATAACATGTTGGCAAGACAGGAAGACGAGCACTCAATAATTGAGGTTCCACTCAAAAAGAAAAAGACCTTGGAGGTTACAAATCTAAAGTTATCTGTGTTTGATTCCAAAAACATCAAACTAGTAATTCCAATTCAACATGTACGTTCCATATCTCCGCAAAAAAAAGACAAGATAAGAATTCAGTTTTACGAACAAAGACCAAACAAGATTTACGGTTCTGTTTTGCATAGGAGATATGTTGACTATGACTTGGACCAGCCTGAAATTTCAGCACAGCAATTATGTTATAAAATCCTGCAAGAACATGAAAGAATTAACACATGGGGTAAAAACGATCATGGCTTGCTAATTATGCAACCACAGGAGCACATCGTGATTACATACAGTGATGTCAAGACAAGCAAGGGAACTGGACTGTTCTATGTTACAAATGTCGGACTTGCCTTGGAGACTGCAGAGGGGATTGTCTTTGATGTGCCATATGAAAGATTCATCCTTGTAACTGATCATAAAAAAGACAAGATAAGAATAATCTGGAAAGACTTTGAAGCACAGCCTGACATGTGGAAGCATTTCTTTGACTTTACCATGCCAAAGAAACTTGATAGGAATACTGCCTCCTCACTTATTCGATCAGAGTTTGCAAGGTATAGAAAAAAAATAGGATTTGAGTTTGTCCAACTTGAAAAGAAATACGGCAACATGGGTTATGAAGACTTGTACAACTTGTCAAAAACAAACAATCCTGAATTTGGAAGATATCTGGATTTGCATGTGGAGCATACATTTGGATTTCGTACATCAGAATTTGCACTACTTGATGCAAGAAAAATTTTTACCTGCAAACTTGCAGGACTGAACATTAATCTAATCACAAATATTTCTGATGAGGAAATGACACAAAGAAAAGAGTCTCGCGAATATTGGATTAATCACAACAAAATCCAAAGAGAGGTAAAACTTCACAAGGACGAACTGGAAAGACTGGAAAAAACATGCAAGAATGCAGATGATTTTAAGAAACTAAAGAATAGTCCAGAATACACTGATGTCCAAAAGACACTTGATGATCTGTACGGGAATCATCCTGAACTTGAAAACCATGACGAGGTTATGTCAAATATTTTGGGTAATGCATTGACAGCTTCGGATAGAAGAACCAAGATAATCTATGATGAGTGGTGCAAAAACATGCCATTGGAAAATTTCACAGAAGAGTATGATGACAAGTGGATTTCATATTTGCTTGAAAAACTAAACACCAAACAAGGACATGATCCTATTGGAATTAACAACATGATTCTGAATTATGAAAAACTGCAAGAAGAGATAAAGATTCGTGATAGAAACAGAACCACACTTGCAAACTTTGCAGCTCCTGAAAATATTCCAGCAGAGCACATATGGAACAACTGTTGGTACGATGAAAAACACAAAATATACTATGTTCAAGATGACAACTTGGATGAAAGACTGCAAAACAAGGCAGACTCTGATCCTGACCATTCACAGACCATGATAGGACGAAGGGTATGGGGTTTTGCCGAAGACCAGGTAACTATGTTTTGTGGGTATCCATCAGTCAAGGCAGCCTCTGGAGAAGAGGATTATCTGGACCAAGTCACAGTGGATAGAAAAACAGGAAAACCCCTAACTGAGACAGTATACAAAATAAGAAATTTTATTTTGCCTATTCTAAGAGAAGAGGATATCAATGATGAGATGGCAGAAAAATCTGGAAAATTATTGTATCGTGCAACTGAAATTCAATGTTGCATCAGATCAAGTGGTATATTTGGTTGGTTCACTCCAAAAATGCTAAAACTGTACGGCAAGAGATTCAATTATGCCGAAATTCCCATTGATGAGAGGGTAAGACGTGCAATCTTTGCAGTGCAATGCGATGGCAGGTTTGATGTACAAGCACCACTGAAATAAACACACTAAATGCTGTAAAAATTTTTAAAATGCAAAAATGTTTCCATTTCAGCATTTACCTGTCTGCTATCCTACGTAGAAACACTCGAGGGTTAAAATCCCTCCTCCTCTTTGGGAGGTTTGTTTATGATGCCGTACTTGGTGCACCACAGATGTATTCTATTATAACACATTTTAATATATACGAAAATGTGCTATATTATAACACATTTTAATATATACGAAAATGTGCTATAGTGAATACAATGGAAAGTACAATACTGTTAAAAAAATTCAAAATAGATGAAAAAGAGTTTGTAACTGTCAAGGAGATAAAAAAACTCTGCATTGAATTTAATTTTGATTATACTAATTTAGTGAGATATTTTCTGAGAAGAGGATATCTTATACGAATTTTTAATGGGATATTCAACATACGATATCCCTCAGACATACTAGAAGGATATACAAAATATACTCATCATGAGTTAGTGGCACATGGATTAAAATTAAAAGGAATTCATAATTGGTATTTTGGGTTACATACTGCCTTGAAATTAAATAATTTAACACATGAATATTTCACAATAGATGAAGTAGTTAATGATGTGATATCACGTCCAACTCCGATAAAAATAGACAATCATAAATTCAAATTTATAAAAATTTCAAAGAATTTAATTAATTTAGGTATAATAACAAATGGAATAATTCGTTATTCTGATTCAGAAAAAACAATTCTTGATTTTATTTATCTCTGGAAAGCCAAAGGAATTCCTCCTAAAAAAATATCATTTGATATATCAGATTGGGTTAGTAACATTTCAAAAAATAAAATAGAGAAATATTCTGAAGCATATCCAAATTCCGTTAAAAAAATTGTTAAGGAGATGTTTAGATGAGAAAAAAATTAATTGATGAGATTTCAAAAAGAGTAAAGATACTCATCAGATTTTTCTTTTTTACACCAACAGTTTGGACTGCATTGTAATTTTAGAGTACTAATCAATATACCATCCCGTGTTTTTCTCCCTATCATTGCAACTTGGATGAATGGCATAAGTTGAATCTTTTACAACTTGTTTTATAATTTCTGCCACTTCTTTTGACAATAAAATTTTGAAAAATGATGTATTGTCATGCTCAAGGAAGTTTGTAGCAGTCATGAATAACATATTGTATTATTCAATAAAACAAAATCCTAATGATTATCTATACCAAACAAAATTTTTGTAATCAATATAGATTCTATGAAAAATATGTTGTACTTGTAAATTATTAACTTGTATCATTTATAGTATTTTTAATTACTTATAGTGGAATGCACGTAATCTTCTCCTGTGGATGTAAAATTCAAGATTATGATGGAGTACTCGCCAAATCATGTATGCCCCACAGGGAAGGAAATTTTATTAAATAAAAATCTGTTTTAAATATAATTTTCTATACCAAACAAAATTTTTATAATCTATATAGAAATCATTTCATTACAATTTGTTACAAATATCATCACAAGATGGACAAAACAATATATTCTTTGAAAATTTTCCACGTCGTAAAATTTCAGTCTCAGAATTTCCACATTTATGACATTTAATTTTCTGCATTATTTGTCTAAGGATTTTTGTTCTAAAAGAATATTCTAAATAATTTACAACAAGTATGTACAAAAATAAAAAATATATGGATTCAGAGGATATTTAACATGCTATAGTTTTTTGAACAAATATACAGTTATGATATCTGGGTAGGGGTTTCTTCCCACATTTGAGACAAATTTCTTGGTATAACACGCCACATCCCTGACATTTTAAAAAATTATACAGTTTGCATCCACAATTTCTACATGATTCATCAGGCATTTTTATTGTAATTTTTTTACCTCCAAATCAAACTCATATTTTATTATCAATTCTGAAATCTTGTTGACTATGCCATGAATTGAGATCTCATTATCCATAATCACAAATATAACTCCATTAAAAAATGGAAAAAGGAAATTCAATGTTGATTCTCTTTTAATTAGAGTATAACTGAGACGTCCTAATTTTTTATCAAATTCCTCATTCATAGATGATTGTAACTTACATTGCATGTACAACATTTCTAATTCTTGTCTAGTCAGACCTGTAATGTTTCTATCATCACGAAATTTGGATTCAATAAGTCTACCGTTCCTATTAATGAATGATGAACAACGAGTCATAGGATGAATAAATAGAATATCTTGACACAGATTTGATAGTTCTAAACTTCGTTCCATATTTGAAGGCATCAAGATGTTATAATATAATCACAAGTTGATGATAAGAAGGATGACTGTATTTTCTATACTTCATATATTTCTATATAATATTGTGTGGATAATGGACCATATGGTTATCATTAATTGAATTTTTAGTTAAATGAAAAATAATTATATTTTAATGAAAATTTCTATTCTTGTCAAATTAAAATAGAATAGACAATTGACGGGTGCATTTTACACATCACCCAAGTCATTTCGCATTAATACAAATGTGTGAGTAATCATTCTGTCGTAATTATATGATCTAATTTTATCTTGTTTCAAACTTGGAATATTCCATTTTGATATTTCTGTATGTGTTAGACGTAAGATTTGAACCAGATATGTAATATTTCAATTGGATTTGTCAGATCAGTTCAACATTCTCCGTTTTTGTTTATAGTGAAAATTTGATTTTCTGGAAAAATTCATTTTCTATATAGTATATGTAACTAACATAATCTATGCCTAGTATTTGTATATAGAATTTTCAAAGTAATCCAATTAATGAAGACAAAAACATCGTTACTGATTTTATTGACTGCACTTGGGGTAATCATTACGCCTCTTTATGCAGACGCAGCAACAACACCTGATATACCTGATCCAAATCAAGAATTTAATTTGACAGGGGCAGGAGCAACATTCCCATTCCCTCTAATTGATTTATGGAGAGTTGAATACAACAACGTATACGACAACGTAAACCTGAATTATCAATCAATTGGTAGTGGTGGTGGAATTAAACAACATATTGAAAAAACTGTAAATTTTGCAGCATCTGATAAACCAATGAGTGAAGGAGAAAGAGAGTTAGCTCCAGGAACACTACACATCCCTGAATCAATCGGAGGAGTAGTTGTAGTGTATAATATTCCTGAAGTTCCAAATAACGGACTAAAGTTAACTGCTGATGCAGTTGCTGGAATCTTTTTGGGAGAAATCACAAAATGGAATGATCCTGTAATTGTTGCAGAAAATCCAGGACTGAATCTTCCTGATAAAGAAATTGTTACAGCACACAGATCAGATGGTTCTGGAACCACTTTCATATTTACTGATTACCTAACAACAGTTAGTCCTAAATGGGACGAACTAGTAGGTAAAGGAAAATCTGTTCCATGGCCTTTAGGTTTAGCTTCTGCAGGCAATGAAGGCGTTGCAACAATTGTAAAAACTACAGAATACTCTATCGGATATGTTGAACTTGCTTATGCATTTCAAACAGGAATGACTTTTGCATCAATTCAAAATGCTGAGAAATCTGCATTTATCGAACCATCTTTAGACAGCATCTCTGCTGCATCTAGTGGTGTTGCTGATAGTTTACCTGCAGCCAAAGACAATTGGGTTGGTGTATCACTTGTAAATGCACCAGGTTCTGGTTCATACCCTATTGCTAGTTTTACATACTTGCTAGTGTATGATGATCTAAAACCAGTAACTAAAAGTAAAGAGCAAGCAAAAGCTGTTATCCACTTGATTAATTGGATGATTACTGATGGTCAAGAGTTCTCATCGAGTTTACTATATGTTCCACTTGCAGACAAAGTAACAAAACTAGGACAGCAAGGACTAAAACAAATAACATATGATGGAGAAGTTCTTTGGGGTGCAAAAGCATCTACAGGTTCAGAAACTACACAGATGACACAGCAAACTGCAAATGAAGAAACAGGTGGTTGTCTTATTGCAACTGCAACATATGGTTCAGAACTAGCACCACAAGTTCAATTACTTCGAGAGATTCGGGATAATCAGTTGATGAATACTGATTCAGGCATATCATTTATGACTGGATTCAATCAATTGTACTATTCATTCTCACCATACATTGCTGATATGGAAAGAGAAAGTCCAGCATTCAAAGAAATGGTAAAAATTGGACTTACTCCATTGTTATCATCCCTATCAATAATGAAATATGCAGAGTCCGACTCTGAAGTTTTAGGATATGGTATAGGTGTGATTTTAATGAATCTAGGAATGTACTTTGCAGCACCAGCTATGCTGTTTTATGGAATTAGAAAACAAAGAGGATAAAATATCCTTACTTTTTTTTATTTTTTTTTAAGATTCTTCAATGACACTTTGCACTGTTCTATCTATTACAATCTCAGATATGTCTCTTGAATATTCTGCAGTTCTTCTAATGTCTTCTAAAATTAATTTTATTATTGCAGTATTCTCGCCAGGTTTGAGTGAATCCATCAATTTTTTTTCTTTTTCTATTACTTTGTTTACACTTGTTGCAACATTTTCTGCCATCTCATAATCTCTTTTGGAAAGCGCTGTAATTGAATTTTCAAAAACAACAAGAGATTCCTTACTAATTTGTTCTATTTCTTTTAGAATCTCTTTGTCTATTGGAGATTTTAGATATTTTACTTTCTTTGCAATTAATCCTGCATGGTCTGCAATTCTCTCTACACATTTTACTACTGTTCTATATCCAAGACAATCGGAAGGTTTTTCAAGGCCAGAATCTATTAAAACTTGAACATTTTCTAATGCTAAATTTAGATTTCTCAGCAAATAGAGGCTGAATCTATCTACCTCATCATCCATTTTGATTATTTCTTCAGCATGTTCTGTGTCTGTTTCATTTAATGCTTCAATAGATTCTTCATGCATATTTTTAGCAGTCGTGTACATTCTTTGTAATGCAACATCAAATGATAATTGTGTAAGATGAGTTAGAACTTGTAATTTTATTTTTTCTGAACTTGATTCGATAATCTCAGTTCCCATAAGGGTCGTTCTTACTAAATCCCTAATTGTGCTTTTATGAGTACTGAGAATTTCTATTCCTTTTGTTTTAATTTCAATAGTTTTGTATCCTGAAAGATACATTGCAATAATCTTTCTTCTTATCGATTCTTTTGAATCATTTTTCCCAATCTTTGCTATGGCGTTACTCTTTTTGCTTTGCTCTTCTTGAAATAATGTAATTGAGTCATTACGATTTTTTACTAGTGTGACGTTGGAATTTTTCTTTAATCCCAATTCGTCAATCCATGTTTTTGGCAGTGATATGATGTATGTAGAACCGCCAGTTAATTGCAATCGTCTAATCTGTTTTATTTCTGACATGGGTTGTGACTATATTTACTATAAATTTTTTCTAATATACTGCTTCCGAACATAATCTATATAGATCTAAATCCATTTCGTACTATACATAATTTATGATCCTTTTTTAAATAACGTATAATTCTGATTGAAATTAGTGGAGAAAAACCCTGACGCATACCGCAAGCAGAGTGTACGCTCTGATAAAATTTTCAAGTTAGCTGCCACAATTGCAGGATCATTTGTTTTAGTAATTATAGCTCTGATGATATTTCAGTTAATTTCTGAGTCTTATCCAATTTGGGAATCCGAGGGTCTTTCATTTATCATTGGTACTGATTGGAATGCAGTAGAAGGCAGGGAATCGTTTGGCGCATTGCCTTACATTGCAGGCACGCTTGTTACCGCTGCTTTGGCAATGGGAATTGGGGTTCCGCTCAGCATTGGAATTGCAATGTTCATTTCAGACGCTCCTGCAAAAATTGGTGGCCCTTTAGGATTTCTAGTTGAACTTTTAGCTGCAGTTCCAAGTATAATTTATGGCCTCTGGGGCCTTTTAGTTTTTAGACTCTATTTTCAGGATTGGGTAGAGAAACCTTTGCATGATTTGTTTGGTGATTCAATATTTTTATTTTCAGGAACTCCGTTTGGTCTTGATATAATTACAGCCAGTGTAATTTTAGCTATAATGATTATTCCAACGGTTTCATCAGTATCTCGTGAAATAATGAAAGCAGTTCCTCAACAACAAAGAGAAGCTGCATACATGTTAGGTGCAACAAAATGGGAAATGTTTAAGCTGGCTGTATTTCCATATTCTAAAACTGGATTAATCGGGGCTTCGATTCTAGGACTTGGAAGAGCTGTTGGCGAAACAATGGCAGTTACAATGTTGATTGGAAATGCAACGGGCATCTCTGCATTCCCCTCATCTTTCTTCAAACCAAGTCAAACAATGTCTAGTATTATTGCAAACGAATTTGTTGAAGCATCACCTGCATCTTTACATCTTCCTGCTTTAATTGGGGTTGCCTTGATTCTTTTACTCATTGCAATCGTGATTAATGTTATAGCTCATCTTCTAGTAACCAGAATGATGAAAATAAAGGAGGGTGCAATTAACAATTGAGTACTACTAATGAAAAAAGACAAGAGTATAGGGCTTTATTCAAAAATAATGTAAAGAAGAGACTGCTTGTTGATAAAATAGTTCATATCATAATCTTTGCATTTGTAATAATTGCAATCATTCCTCTTGGAAGTATACTTGTAGAAGTTTTCAAAAATGGGATTACAGCAATAAGTTATGAGTTTTTAACTGCAACTCCAGGTTCAATTGGTTCTGGTGATGGTGGTATTGGTCCTGCAATCCAAGGCACTCTGATAATAATTGGGCTTGCAAGCTTGATTGGTGTTCCTATTGGCGTGATGTCTGGCATCTTTCTATCTGAATACGGTGACAATAGACTTGCAAGGAATGTTAGATTTTTCAATGACGTGTTTATGGAATTTCCATCCATCGTTCTTGGAATATTTGCATTTTTAGTAATTGTATTGATTCTTGGTCATTTTTCAGTATGGGCAGGTGCATTTGCATTGGCTTTGATCATGTTTCCAATTGTTGCAAGAACCACTGAAGAATCCCTGAAAATGGTTCCTATAACTTATCGTGAAGCAGGAACTGCCCTGGGTTTGAAAAAATGGGTTATTACTTTTAGAATTGTAATTTCTGCTGCAAAAAGTGGAATGATTACTGGAATTTTACTTTCCGTTTCAAGAATAGGTGGTGAAACTGCTCCTTTGATAATGACTATTCTTGGAAGCAGCCAATTCTTTAGCGGCCTGGATGTTCCAATGGATGCATTACCACTAAGAATTTGGAGATTGTCATTGCTACCTTATGAGAGTTCGCAACTACAGGGCTGGGGAGCTGCATTAGTTTTGATATTTATCATCATAGGAATCAATATGGCTATTCGATACCACTTTGCTAACGGAAATGGAATAATAACGAGATTAATTAAACAAGGAGTGAGAACAAAGAGATGACTGCATTAAGTGTATCGCCACCAAAAATTACTAATTCTATTGATTCAGAAATTCCCTCCTCTGTGTTTAATGAAGAAAAAAAATTCAAAATGATTGCAGAAAATGTTTCTGTTTATTATGGAAATACAATGGGTGTGAAAAATGTCACAATGAAATTTCCAGAAAAATCTGTTACTGCTTTAATTGGACCATCTGGATGTGGAAAGACAACTTTTCTTAGATGCCTCAATAGGATGCATGACATGACAAAAAATGCCAAAGTTGAAGGTAAAGTAATGCTTGATGACATTGATCTTTATGATAAATCAATAGATCCAATTTATCATAGACGAAAAGTAGGAATGGTTTTTCAAAAACCAAATCCTTTTCCAACCATGTCTATTTATGATAATGTTGTTGCTGGTTTAAAATTAAATGGAGTAAAAGACAAGAGAATTCTAGATGAGATTGTAGAGGACTCACTAAAGATGGCATATCTTTGGGATGAAGTGAAAAATGATTTGAAAAAATCTGCAATTGAATTATCTGGGGGTCAACAACAAAGACTTTGCATTGCAAGGGCTTTGGCAATTCAACCAGAAGTTTTACTCATGGATGAGCCTGCATCTGCACTAGATCCAATTGCAACTCAGAAAATTGAAGAAACAATTATGGAATTAAAAAAAGAATATACGATAATAATTGTAACCCATAACATGCAACAAGCAGTTAGAGTTTCAGATTACACTGGATTTATGTATCTTGGAGAATTAATAGAGTTTAGAGAGACAAAGAAACTATTTACTGATCCTAAAAATGAATTGACTGCAAAATATGTACAGGGGCACTTTGGATAATGACTAGGTTAATTGATCCATCCCTTGAAAAACTATCAAAAATAATGTCTGAGATGGGAGATATGGCTATAGAGTGTGTCTCATTAGCTGTTGATTCATACCTTGAAGGAAAAAATACCACTGATCAAGTTTACGAATTATCTGATTCAATTCGGAACAAGTATTTTGAAGTTGAAGATTTGATTTTTGACATGTTATTAAAATATCAACCAGTTGCAGATGATTTCAGAATGATTCGCTCTTCAACTGAGATCTCTTATGCGTTTTCAAGATTTGGACGATATGCTTATGACATTACACAGGTACGGGATTTGTTTGGGGATATTTCTGAATGTACAAACGAATCAATATTTGAAATAACTAAAAAAGTGAAACACATGATAAAAGAAGCTGTTCTTTCTTTTGCAGAACTAGATGTTAGAAGAGCTATAAAAATTCAAGAAGATGAAGAATTCATTGATAAAATATACAAAGAAAGATTGCCTCAATTGATAAATTCTAATAATACAAAATGTGCTCTAGCTGAGGCGTTACTCTTACGTTATCTTGAAAGAATTGGAGATCATGCAGTGTTCATGAGTGATGCTATCAACTATATCGTTACAGGAAAGCACAAACCAAGTGAAAAGAGAATAGTATCGCATACAAAATCTTCAACTTAGATTGCAACTACCATAACCTTGTTTGACTATATAGAAAATATGGACTAGTGTAATTCGTACACTCAAGACCTAAGTTCATTTAGAATATAATAAAATTATGAAATTGTATGAATTTGATTTCATCGAATGTTATGATGATGACGATTATGACTTTGATGAAGATTAGAAACTAAACTATACTGAATTATTTGATCCTGAAACTGTATTTTCATATCTATCTGCATCCATTTTTATCCCCAAATCATCCTGACAAAAATTAACGTAAAAAATTAGGACAATATTTTCGGACTAATCTTTGGTTTTTATTATTCTGATCGAGATCGTAGAAAAAATAAGCTCGGAAACTCTAACTATTTAATTCAAAGGTCTCATGAAAGATGTACATATTTTATTAAAAATAATGGCAGTGCCAAACTAATTCCATAAATCTCGTCCCCGGCATTTTCTAATTAATCCAAATCTTCTACGATTTGGCATGTATTGTCACTATTTCATGCTTAACTCTAGTTGGAGTGTCAATGTGATTTGATAAATCCCTCTTCCCGCGATTCGTTGATGACCTACATTATTATCCTGTAATGATTTCCATGATTGTTTATTCCAATAAAATCTCCAAAACAAAATATCTTAATCCCATCAAAAATAAAGTGAAACAAGACATAGAACTATGCAGAATATTAGAAAAAGATGGAATGAAAATACAATGGGCTGACATCTACTTTCACTTTAAATTCAATATCACATCATTACGTTGATGAAAAATAATAATTCCAGATGTCACAAGTGGGTAAAAATCATAATTACTCAAGAGGGATGCTATTTGATTGCCACGAATTGTTGATCATGGCACGGAAATTTTCCCTTTAATACAAAACTGTTTTTGCAATGTGTGAAAACAAAACAGATTCAATCATTTTTACTATATCCATTTAATTTGGAATTCTCATCAGATGATGATTCCATAGCAGGTGTTTCTGAACGCAACGTGTTGATATCCAGATTTTTGTCGCTCTTTGATAAATCAGATGAGCCATTCTCAGTTGAAATAATTCGGGATTATGAAAATTTGTTGTTCAACAAGACAATAAGGCAATGCGTGTTTGATAATGTCATATTTAATACGGCTCAGGAAAATCCACAAAGAATTCTTGACGGTGCAGTAAAATATCATCTGACATCTACTCGAAAATGGGAAATTCAAGAAGAGTATCCAAGTTACTGCATACTGCAAGACGGATTGTACTGCAAGACATTTACTCTATCTACCCTTCATGATGATCTGCCTCCAGGATGGATTTATCAATTGTACCGTTATGCAGACGCGATAAAAATCCACGTGGAGCCAATCCCAATCGAAAAAGAAAAATCCGTAATATCAAACCACAAGTCAGCAGCTGCTACAATGTCATCTGCAACAAAAATGGATGCTACACAAAATATCAGCATCATAAAAGAACTGGTGCTTAACAAGAAAACAGAGAAACTATTCTTTGCAAGAATAAGCATCATTGTTCTTGCAAAGGATTATTCGTCACTGAAAGAAAAGGAGAAAGCATTTCTTCAAAACACCAAAAACATACCAGGTATTCAAACAGCAAAACACGTACAGTCAAAATTGTTACACGGTACAGAAGGCCAAAAAATTCTTCTTGCTACAAGTGCGTTTCATTGTCTCATTCCATTTAGCACATCAGAGCTGTACGAGGAAGGCGGGGCACTGCTTGGAGAGAACATGATTACTGGAAACCCCATACAATGGAACATCAACAATCGTATAAATCGCAACACAGTACTTGCAGCAACTTCTGGTTCTGGAAAGACCACCCTTGCAATGCTAATCATACATGCATTTGAAAAGATGTATCCAAACTCTTTCATATTTGGAGTAGATCCTGAAAACGAGTATTCCGCATTGGGGCAGAACATGGGGTTTACATACATTGACTATTCCTTTGGAAAAAAGATGGGCCTTGATTTGTTTCAAATGGTGCCTGACACATTTGCAGCAGCTGAAACATTATGTAATGCACTAAATATTCCGGAAATTGACAGAATCGCTCCAAACAGGGCAGCAGCAGAACTTGCAAATCTTGACATTTCCCAGAGGAGCTTTAAAAAATTCTATGAGATAATGGATGATAATACAGCAGACCAAAGCGTCTTGAAATATTTTAAAATGCTAATGGTTCCTCCCTATTCGGACTTTTTTGAAGGCAAGCCTCCCACATCAAAGAAGATAATTCTGTCACTAAAAAACATCGGTAGTGCGGGAGGGACAGTTCATCGATTGATTACACAGATTGCACTAAGCTATGCGATGGGCAGGGCACTACTCATGCCAAAAATAATACCAAAACTGTTCATGCTTGATGAAGTCTGGATGCTGCTCCAACATGATTCCCTTGGGAACTATATCCAGAACCTCTCAAGAAGAGGACGAAAATACAACATCAATTTGATGATGGCAACCCAGAACATTGAGGATATGACTGGAAACATTGCTGCAAGAAATGTTCTTGTAAACAGCGACACTGTAATGTTTTTGAGACAAAGTGAGGCTACAGTATCTGCCCTAAAGGAGCACTTTGTACTCTCTGAGAAGGCAATATCATTTCTGATGAGACTTGAGGTAGGGCAGGCATTGATGAAGTATGGGAATCATATGGTTCCAATCAACATCCTGCCAGATGCTGATCAGTTTGAACTGTTCAGACCCAGATGATACCATGAAATGATGAATTCCAAGGATTATTCGTTAATTGGGTATCTTGAGAAAAACAAGGTCCTTGCAATCCCAAACAATACACGACAGAACATGCTTGTACTGGGTGAGCTTGGCTCTGGAAAATCAAGCATTCTGAGATTGTTGATACTCCAGGATATCATGGCAGGACGCGGATTTCTTTTGGCAGAGAACCATTCAGAACTGTCTTGTGAAATTCTCTCTTTAATCCCACCTGACCAATATCACAAGATAGTCTATGTAAATTTAGGTTCCATTAGGAAGTTTGAAAAGACCCTGAGGTTCAACCCATTGGAAATTGATGATCCGCATGATGCGGGGATAATTGCATTAAACTTTACAGAGTGTCTGGCAAAGGCATTTGCTGATTCCTGGGGTTCCAGAGTTGAGACATGTGCAAGAAACGGCGCACTATCAGTAATTGGAACCCAGTCAAACACGCTGGGCGCAATGCTGAAATTACTAACTGACAAGGAATGGCGACAGACATTCATTCCAAATATAACAAACAAGCAGGCAAAGGATTTCTTTGTAAACGTGTATGACGAGCAGTATCCAAAGGAAGCAGGCGGTGTAATATTTAACAAACTAAACAAGATGCTGACAATTCCAGAAATGGATGCAATGTTTAACACGGAAAAATCATCGATATCTTTTGCAGACATTATAGATAATGGAATGTATGTGGTGTTGGATTTTGGTGGCATACCAAATGACATGGTACTATTCCTGGGAAACATATTTCTGCATCTGTTTTACACCCAGTACAAAAAGAGAAAGAAAAACTCTGAGGGAAAATATGATATTTTTAATCTGTATCTGGATGAGGCCCAGATGTTCTCACCTACAATGATTCGTGAACTGCTAAATACAGTAAGAAAATATGGCATAAAGGCGACCATAGCTACACAGTCGACATCAGCATTGGTCAAAGAGATATCTGATGAAATCATGACACTTTGCCGTGCTGTTGCATGTTTTAGATGTGATGCAACGACGGCACACCACCTAAAATCAGTCCTTCCAATAAAGCCTGAAGCGCAGCAACAGCTCTCATTTCATTATTTTTCATTTTATGCTGCAGGAGACAAACCAATTCGTGGCGTTGCAAAGACACGCCATATGGAAATACAAGACAGATCAGAGCAGGCCTCAGAATTCAGCGTAAAGAAGCTTGGAACATACGTATCACTTGACAAGTACTATTCACAGAAAGGTGGAAATGCAGATGTGATACTTACGCCTCTGGAATTTGGAATTCTAAATTTGTTGAGAATGGAAAACAGGGACATGAGCAAGGACGAGATTGTTACAAAAATTCAAAGAAGGTATGCCGCAGATCCTAGAATGATATCCTCTGCTTTACATGATACGCTGATTGCCACAAACAGTTTTGTCACAAAACATGACGTCACTACTCATGACGGAGATTCTAAATTTGAGTCGCGCTATACAATAACAAAGAGTGCCATAGTACAAATATTCTCAAAGGCAGCAGCAGGAAGACGTGCAGGAGGGGACTTGCATCTTTCTGCAATATTTATGAACATGGATGTCCAGACAAATCTTGGCAACTACTGTATTCCTGATTTGGGAAAGGGGGCTGCAAAACATGCAGACCTTTTGATATTTTCTCCAAAATCAATCTCAGATAAAAATAGAAATGATGTCTTGTACCATCCATCTGAATGGTCTGAAAAAGTAGTTGCAGTAGAAGTTGAGACTGCTCCTGGGAAGCACTGGGATCAGGCAATAACTAACTGGGAGAAGAGCACAAAACTTGGGTATTTTGTGTGGTTTGTTGTTTTTTCAGAGCATGACAGAGAGGGACTAAACTGTGCCCTCAAAGAAAATGGAATATCCCCTACTGAATATGCTCTGCATGTGATGGATGCAGACTCTCTTTTGGCAGTTGATATAACAACAGATTCTATCAAGAAACTCTCAGAGATTGAAGCTGCAATAATTAAAATTCTGATCAACTCTGGAAGCAAGGCAACTCAAAAGTACATTTGTGAGAATGCCTGGCATTATAACGAATCAGAGATAATATCGGCATTGGAATCACTGCGAAAAAACAATGGCCTGGTAAAGACAAACAGTTCAGGACATGATAGTTCTGCACATATCATCTGGTCCCTTTCAAAATCCAGTATGACAAAAATCCCCTCTGCTGGCTCTGCACCGCAAGACCTGTCACAATTCACAAGGACTATGCCCCATCCTGCAGATGCCACAGATTATTCTGTAAAAAATAATGACATTAAACAAACAGAACAAATTTCTGAAATACCTACAAATACGAAAAATCATCCAAAAGACAAATCTTCATTTTCAACACTAAATCAGGACATTTTATTGTGCATGTGGATTGACAATCATGATGAGACAGATCCGGACACACAAAGAGACATTCAAAAAATCGAGACAGAACTGCAAAGAAGAGGATACATCATAAAGTTAAGGTCTGGAAAGTTCTTTCTCTCAAAGATTCCATCTTGATGCTAATTGATTCTGTGGGTTCGAGGAATGGCAAACAAAACATCTGTCAAGTCCTTGTCTGATTAGACTTTGATACATCGACTATTCTGATTACCAAACTGTCATAGTTGGATTCCGATATTGATTCCTCAAAAGTGGAGTGATATGCTTCGCATGTATCGTCTCTTACATGATTTGCAAACTGTTTTGCCCTCTCCTCAATATCCACTGACAAGAAATCCTTCAAGATATCGCAGAGTATTCTGCGCAGAATCCTTGTGTATTTTTGCTTTGTTCCATTTGCTTTTATTCCCTGCAAAAACAGTTCATACTCTGACTCTTCTTTTGTCCTGTGGAATTCATCTCGTGTTATTTTCATTTTGGATCCTTGTTTTATTTTAGAACCTAATAAATGACATGAGAGTAGCGCGGGTCTAGAGGGATTCGGACCATCCTCAGTATGTTCTGCATCTGCTATCGGCATATTTGTAAATGGTAAAACCATTGCAGCAATCAGACTTGCAAACAATACGGTTTTGATTGTTTTTGATGTCA
>JAPFBP010000067.1 GCA_029250275.1 Candidatus Nitrosopumilus sp.
TGTTTGGTGCAATGAATAACTCATCTGCAAATACCAAATTTGTAAAACCGCAAACCAAAACAATGCTTAGGAAAACAAAACACTTCATTGTTTTTTCAACAAACTTTTGCATAAAAAAAGAAAAAAAAGGATTAGATCCTTGTGACGTATACTATGCCAGTCTCAACTATTGTATTGCCTGCAGCAGTAGTAGCATTGACAATTACAGGATACGATGTACCTGCAGGCAATGTGCTTGAATTTGGAAGGGATTCTGTAAATGACACGATTCCTCCAACATTTAGCTGTCCTGCTAATACGTCAAAAGAAAACTCACCGTTTGGCAAATCAGCGATACTTCCCTTGATGTTAGTTATCGGGGAATTTCCAACGTTTTTGACAGTCATTGAAAAAATAGCCTGTGTTGTAGAACCTTTTTTGATGCTTGATTCATTGATGTCAAGCCCTTCCGAAGACACACCACTCATTATTCCAGTACCTAACAAGGCAAGGGCAGCAACTACAATCACAGTGCCAATAGCTACATGTTTTAGTTTTTCAGAGGTATAGTCTACCATTTGTTATTCAAAGAAATAGTTGTATTAAGGGGGCAGATTATACTTTGTAACAGGCAATCAAGAAAGATGTGCATCTCTATACGTCTTTATAATTAATTTGTAAGTCGGATTCAAGGAAATGGTATCTCCATGTTTTAAGACCATCACCCATTGTAGTTTTGACAATTCTTTCACTTTTGCCTCTACATTTTTTCCATTATTATTGACTACTTTACTGAGCCTATTTTTCATTCTAGGATAGTTAGTGTATATCTGCCCCCAAGCACCTTGATCCCACAGATAAGTAATGATTTGAGCCTTCAGTTCATCGTCTGAAAATTCTCGTTTCATCAGTACACTTATCGTACCTCACACAAATAACGTTATTATAGTTTTAATTAACATTTTTAATTAGAAATGAGTCAAGATAGTAAATTGAGGAAGTTAATATTTAGAATATATGGTAAATCGCCCACGATTAAGATAGTGGATTTTCTACTCGGTTTTCCTAAAAACGAGTTTACATCTACTGAGATCATTGATGATTTAGGTATGTCAAAGACTACATTTTACAAATATTTTGATGATTTGTTAGATATTGGTATGGTAAACATAAACCCAGAATCAACAAAACCAAAACTGTATAGTATCAATCTAGAAAGTCCATTAATCCAAAACATAAGAAAGAATATTGATTTTATTTCTGAAAAAATCGCAGATAGTGAATCCTTGAAACTAAAAATCAAGCCACTAGAAATCAAAACAATACAATTAGAACAAATACAAGAAAGGATTGAATTCTTAAGAAGATTGCAAAGACAGACAAAAACAGAAATCAGGAAATTGGAAAATCCAATAGAGGCATAACTGACATACTCCACTCGCTAAAGATTTGCAGGTTCTACGGTTACCATCATTTTTGGCATCACCGTTTGTAAGGGAGTGACTGCGCTCCATCGGGCAGTACTTGTCTGCTATTTCCTTGATGCCAATGTCATCAAGAATCGGCTTGATCAGTGCTATTCTGCCAAGGTTATTTGTAGCGCCCAGTTTGTCTTGGGGTCTCACAGGTGCTGATAATGTATGCTGATCCAAATATTTGGCGATTAGTGCAAGTTGGCAAAATACCCAAGTCTTATTGCGGAATATCAGTTGTAATGAGTTCTGAGATGGTGGGGATTCTCATAATATGCTAATTTTTGTTTTAACTCATCATTTGATTTTATTAAATCATTTACAAGTAATTAGAGTCGTTTGTTTTCTTCTCTTAATTCCAAAATGATTTTTTCATAATCTGTCACAATCAAAAAATGAATAATGTCGATCTTAGATCTTCTGGTGTAATACTGTTGATTTTAGCCCTAAAGGTTGATACATACAAATAATGTAATATTGATAAATCCAAGATGCTGTGTTTCCTAACATGACTATACTTCCTAACAAAACTACCTCAAACATACATACCCATAGCACCATTAATGACATCAAAGAAAAAATTCCATCCTGCTAATATGACAAATGCCATGCCCATGCATATCCCAATTGGCATTGTGGCAACAAGAGATGTATATGCAACTCTAGATATCACCAATCCCGCACAGAAAGACATTATGAACACTGCAGGTTTGAGTGCAAGTAGTAATTCTGAATAGTTTGGTTTTACAAAAAACTGCGCAGTCTCAGAATTAAAAAATATCATGCCAGACACATCAGGAATATTGACAGTAAATGACATCAGCATTGCCGAAAGCCCAAGCATCGCAAGGAAAAAAATTGATGGTGCAGCAAACAATATCACAGAAGACATCCTCAGAGAATCATCAATTTTATTTTTAATTGAATTTAGTTTTACACTAAATCTGTGGATTCTCTCAAGGCTTGATACGGAAGAGTGATGTCCGCCATCAAAGACAGTTTGCAATATGAACATGAGTAATCGAATTCTTTTTGATGGCAGCGCATGATCATAAAACAGGTCCTGTGATTTGTCAGTTATAAAGTACAATCTTGCGTTGACATCATCTAGAATCTCATGGAATAACCCGTATCTTTTTTTGTTGTTTTGAGATTTCAATAATTTTTTTATAGATACGACAAAATTGGAATCAACCTTGTATCGCTCAATCAAATCACGTACAAATACTGGAAATCCATCAGCCTTTGAACGCCATTGGGAAATCTGTCCTTGGACATGCTTGCCATTATACACAAATACAATACACATGGAAAGAGCAATTGATGTCAAAATATCATTTGTAATGACATACCATGGAATTCCAGCAGTTAGCCCGAAAAGAGAATATTTTTGAAAATCCAAAACGACGTCTGATTTGGAATTGTTTGAGAGAAAAACAAACATTGTAAATGCCACGGGTATCAAAAAAATGGCATACGTGATTAGATGTATGGTGTCAGAATTTGCCTGCATAAACATCATAGTCAGCATCATTACAGGTGCCATTATCATAGCCATTGCACCGTATATGAAAACCGACGAGATCTTGCCAATTTTTCTTTCATCTGCGACAGTTATTTTTTCAAATTCGTCATCTGCAGTCTGCGCAATAAAATTTTCCAACCCATGAGGGTTTGATTTTGATATGTCGCAATATGAAAACAAAAAAGACTGGAATATTTTGTGAGAGTGATTTTCAGCAAGTCTGTTTATCGCAACAGATTCAGCGTAACCGTCAAGGTCTATCCATTTTTTTAGCGTTGCAGCATCACGCTCAACTGATTCAAGTATATTTTTTCCAACAAATCTTTTCATGGAATCATATAATCCAAATCCACTGAGGAATGATATTTGCAGATATGCCAGAAAGTATGCAAGTTCGGAATCATAAAATGATGCCATATCAGAAGTCATTAGCGAATTTGAGATGTAAGGGTACAACCGTACAACAAACGGTACCAACAATGATGCCAAAAAAAGAAATTCACCAAAGAGAAAAATTCCAACAACTGACACTACAATTGATACAAATGCAGATATTGCAAAAACAATAATTATGTTTTTTGACGTATCAAAAGGACTTGCAAGCGAACCGGAACTTATTGCACCAGAGAGTGTAGTCTGTCGCATGTTCTTGCTCATGTTTGAAAAAAAATCATAGCGAATAAGATATCCGTGCATCATTCCGATGATTGATTGTTTTTGTTTTTTTGCAGATATGGTTTTTTTTGCAAGACTTTGTTTGACGTGTAACAGAGATGATCTGATGTTGGGTAAAAACAATAGAAATATCACAGCAACTAAAAGAAGAACGGTTATCACAAGATTCCCTACAATGCCAAAAACAACTGCAAGAAACATCAAAAGCACAGACACGAGAACCATCTCCATATGATTCGACAGGGGTTTGAGATTATTTGACATAATATCTTGAAAGTATTTCCATTACTTTTTTTGGGGTGTGTGCTTTTTGGGATATGCATTCTTGCAGCAAACTCATTCTTTTTTCCAGGTCAGATTGTATTTGCGATGACGCATCAAATC
>JAPFBP010000002.1 GCA_029250275.1 Candidatus Nitrosopumilus sp.
TGTGCATATACAGACTTGAAGAAATTAATGAAAATTGGATTAGAATCTACGGTAGAATCAGGAAATACAGAAGGATTAAGAATTAAACCAAATACTAAAACTGAAAGTACAAAAATTGTGCTGAATCCACCTTTCATAAGTACAAAATAACATGCCAAACAGCATTTAACATTTACTATAAAATTCTATTATTGTGTAGGCTTTAGTTCACTGAATTCAGCCCCCACCATTTTGGGATTAAAATGGGCCCACAGGGATTTGAACCCTGGATTTTCGCCGTGTAAGGGCGACGTCATAACCGATCTGGACCATGAGCCCAGAAACCTACCTTGTTAAAATCCATTTAAACTTTGAGACAAAAGAAAAGCTAGAAATTTAACAGAATATCAAAAAGATCATGAATGTTTGTAATTTTTTTTCCAGCCCAATAGGATTGGGTCATGTAACTCGAGATATTGCAATTGTAAATAATTTTGAAAATATTTCAACAAATTTTATTACAGGAAGTGGCGCTACAAAAATTCTAAAAAAATTAAACTACAATGTACAAGACGTATACAATCCACCAACATTCATTATCGAAAATGGAACATTAAAGAATCCAGCAAAGTGGTTGTGGAATTACTATCAATATTATAGAGATTGTAAAAATATTTCACAGAAAATTCTTCAAAAAGACAAACCAAATTTAGTAATTAGTGATGAGGATTTCGCATCACTGGCTGTTGCACAAGAGATGAAAATTCCAACAATTCTAATTACTGATGTGTTAGAAACTCATTTCACAAAAGGAATAGTATCTTTTATTGAAAAAAAGATGAATAAATCAATGCAGGAAATTATTAAAAAATGTGATATTGTAATTATTCCTGAAAATGGAGAGGAACAAGACAATATCAAAAGAGTTGGCCCCATAGTAAGACAAACAGACCTTACAAGAGATGAATTGAGAAAGAAATTTTCTTTTGAAAAAAATACCATAGTCATATCTATTGGAGGTACTAATGCAGGATTATTTCTAATTGAGAAAGCATTAGAAGTTATTTCAAAAATTAATCAAGATCTTGAAATTGTTGTAGTAACAGGCCCAGCAGTAAACAAAAAATTTGAAAATGTAAAAAATTTGGGATTTGTAGATAATTTACATGAATTAATTTTTGCAGCAGATTTGATTATTTCATTGGCTGGAAAATCAACTATAGATGAGGCTAATGCTTACGGAACACCTGCAATTTTCATACCCATCAAAGGACATTTTGAACAAGAAGATAATGCAAAAAGACAAGGATTTGTCTTTGAAGATATTAACAGATTAGGAAAATTAATTTTAGAAAAACTTGAAGCAAAAAGAAATCCAATTAATACAGATGGTGCTAAAGTAGCATCAAATATTATTCAAAAATTGATGAATTACAATCAAATACTTAATAGAATGCAAAATGAATTTGATGAAATACTATGACTAAGCTAATAGTTGCTAAATTTGGTGGTAGTGCAATAGGTCCAAATGGAGAAACCATACCAAAAATTATTCAACGCATTAGTGATTTGAAAATAAATGCCAAAGTCATTGCAGTTTTTTCAGCACCTCTAACAATTCATAATGAAAAAAAGCGCTCATTGACTGACATAGTTTTAGAGCAGGGCAGAAATGCAGAAAATGGAATAACACCGTCATTAGATATTGTAAAATCAACTTATCAAAAAATTCTAGAGATGGTAGATGACAAAAATAAAAAAAATTGCAAAAAAACTATTGATTTTCATCTAGAAAAAGCACAAAAAGCACTAGATGAGGCATTGAAAAACAAAGAATTTGCAAATGAGACAAGATCTCAAGCATTGGCATTTTCAGGAGAAATTTTGATGTCACATGTGATGAATTATATTCTAAAAAGTAATAGTATCACATCTGAAGCAGTTGAATTTGAGAATTGGCCAATTGTTACTGACGACAATATTGAATTTACAAATTTTCTTATAACAGAGTCTAGAGAAAAAATGGGCAAGATAGCAGAGTTAGTAGAAAAAAATGAGGTAGTTACAATTGGGGGATTTATCGGAAAAACAGTAGATAACGTTACTACCACATACGAGCGTGGAGGTTCAGATAGAACTGCAGCAGATCTAGGAATATTGTTTCATAAAAAATATGAAACTAGTATTGATTTTGAAAAAGATAGTGCAGTGGTCTCAGCAGATCCAAAAATTGTAGACTCTGAATTAAAAGAAGTTATTCAATTATCATACAATGAGGCAAGACTTGCAGGAATGTTTGGAATGAAGATTTTAGACCCAATTGCAATAAAAGAAATTGTAGAGAATGGTGTAGACATGCCAATTACAATTACCAATATGAAAAATCCAGAGAAAATTACTACAATAAAGAGAAATTTAGAAGAACAGAAAGGGCATCCAATAAAAATAGTAACAGGAAAAAAGAATTGTGCTATCTTTAGAATTGAAACTAGTTGTATTCAAAAATTATTAACATCTTTAGAAAAAGACAAACATTATAGTGAATTCATCATCCTATCACCATTTACAAAAGATGGCCTGGAATTTTCTAGAATTTTATTTTTAGATGGAGAATATGCAAAAAGAAATGAAAAATATATTTTAGCATTTGATTCACTTGCTACAATAACATACAACAGAGGAGTCATAACATTGATCGGAGATGAGATGTGGAGAGTTCAACAAGTAGTTTCAAGAATTAGTGCAAAGATTGGTGAATCAGGATTAAACATATTGAATATGGATGCACAAGAAGAAACTTCAAGAATAATTATTGTTGTAGAAGATTCAGATAACAATATTACAAAAGCCATCAAGGCAATTCACCAAGAAATATCAAAAATTAATTTTATTTAATGTCAAAGTGGCGTTACGGGATTTCTCCTGTAAACGCCAACATGGGTTTATTCTTGGACCATCATCTAGAATTAGTCCGGCGTTACCCAAAACACGCGATATAATAGGTTAGAATTTCTAGTATTTAGACCTGATCTATATAGATCAGCTCACATACGCTCAGCTGCGTACCAAAAAATGATTCCAATACCTAAGATGGCATACCACTTGAAATTCTTCTTATTCAGAAAAATATTAGCTGGACCGAAATTCTCATCTTTGTAGGTAGTCAGACGAATCTTTCTCATTTCAAATGCCTGACCAAGCAAGCCTATTACAAGACAGGCAATTCCTGCGAAACCCAAAATCCATTCCATGATAGAAATTATAATTAATCAGATATGTAGTTTCAGATACTGCTGAAATCTGCAAATAAAGATAATTCTTTAAATTAGCATAGATTTTTTGCTCTCCTATGAAAGAAATTGGTAAAATATGGATGAATGGAAAACTAGTACCATTCAAAGATGCCAAAGTTCACGTATTAACTCACGCATTACACTATTCAACATCAATTTTTGAGGGAATTAGATGCTATGATACTCCAAATGGATCAGCAATTTTTAGATTACCTGAACACGTTGATAGATTGTTCAAATCTGCAAAACTGTATTCAATGAAAATGCAATTCTCTAAAAAAATAATTTCAGATGCAATTATAAAAACTGTACAAGTAGGAGGACTCAAAGAATCATACATTAGACCATTAGCGTATTATGGATATGGAACAATGGGACTAACCCCTACTACTAACAATGTAGATGTTTCAATTTCTTGTTGGGAATGGAAAATGGGTGAATCAGAAGCAGGTAAATTTTCTGGAGCAAAATGTAAAGTATCTAGTTGGATCAAAATTGATTCAAGATCTCAACCAATGCAAGCAAAAGCTGCATCAAATTATGCAAATGCCGCTCTTGCAAGAATGGAAGCATTAGAAAATGGATATGACGAAGCAATCATGTTAAACTATCATGGTAAAGTTGCAGAAGGTAGTGCTGAAAATATTTTCATTATTAAAGATGACATCATTCAAACTCCCCCACTTTCAGCAGGAGGATTAGAAGGAATAACTAGAGACAGCATTATACGAATTATTGAAAAAAACGGTGGTTTTGTAATTGAACAGGATCTAGAACGAGATGATCTTTACAATGCAGATGAAATTTTCATGACAGGAACTGCAGCTGAAGTAAAGTCAGTAACTCAGATAGACAAAGTAAAAATTGGAAACGGGAAAATGGGCAATATCACTAAAGCACTACAAAAATCATTTACTGATGTAGTCATGGGTAAAGATGAAAGATTTTTGCCTTGGTTGACATTTATCTAAATTCCATGCAGTTTTTTACCAACAATATAGATTAGAGATTATGGATTCATGCGCTTCTGGTGAAACACATGAAATCTGCTGGTTTTGCAGAAAAGGTCGCCATGATGATTGTATGAAAGAAATTCCTATGCAAGGAAAATCAGACGGTCCGCATGATTGCACATTTGATACAAAACTCATTCCATGCAAATGCCAGCACTAAACAATTAATATCAAATACAGCTTTATTTGAAAAATTCTATGAGTTACAATGAAGAGTTTTGGAATAAATATTCAGATGAGAATGAATCACGATATAATGAAGAATTTGCAAAATTTACAAGAGATTTAGCTACTTCTTTGAGGTGTACAAGTGTTCTAGAAGTTGGATGTGGTACTGGAATTGATTTAAGACTATTTCCAGATACATTTGAAATTCATGGAATTGATCTAAACGATTATGCGCTAGACATTGCAAAAGAGAAATTTCCTACTGCAAGTTTTAAGAAAGGTGACATTACTGATTTACCGTTTGAGGATTCCTCAATAGACTTTGTTTTTACTCATGAATTATTAAATTATTTGGATGATGATACATTAGAAAAAGGAGTTGCAGAAATGTATAGAGTTGCAAGAAAATACATAATGAATTGTGAGATATATGATAAAACAGAAAAACAGATTGATGAGCATCATAAATTCCGCAATATGTGTAAAAGATGGGAAGGATATAACGTAAGAATTGTGAGTGATGTAGATATGCATGAGGACATTGAACCTGATAAAAATAGATTCACTCTGTTAAAAAAACTATGATTTCTACTCAATATTGATTTTGGTTGATTATAATTGTAATAATTTTGGTATTTGTTTAGTAAATGTAGTAGGATTATTTTTTACAGAAATTGTTCCATGATGTTGTTTTAAAATATTTTTACAACTTGCCAGACCAAGACCAGTGCCTTTTGTTTAGTAAAAAGAGAATCAAATATATTTTCAATAATTTTATCAGGTATTCCTTCACCAGAGTCAATAAACTGAATAATTGCATCAGGATACTTTTCATCTATTTTAATCTCAATGATTCCACCTTTCAAAGAATTATCATCATTGTAGAAAAATACGACATCCTCCCAAGTGAAATAATTCCAACCAAATACAAGTAATGTTGGTATTTTATAATTAGTTCTAAGAAAATTAGTTTTCAAATCATTCAATATTGCTGGAAAAAGTAAACAAATATTCATTCTTTTTACAATGTAATTTTTATTTTCATTTCTCTTTAAAAAATTGATAGTTGTCTTAATGGAAACGTTGATACGATGAAAAAGGATCAATGGACAAAAGGACTTTGGTTCTAGAGTCTGGCTTTCAGAAAATTACTACTTAATTTTTTATATGGTTATTGCATAGTTCTGCAGATTTTAAAATTTTAAATCATAATTGACCCTAATTATATTCATCATCACAAATCCCCAAATTCAAACAATTGTTGAACAGTTATGTTTTGGTGCAATACACAGTGAAAACTCTAAAAAATGTGCAAAACATCTTGCTTTTGTTAGCATAGATGACGCAATTATGTTCTGCATTGCTAGTTATATTGCAACAAAAAATGAAAATACAGAATCAAGCAATTTTGATATTGGGTTGGATCTATTAGAAAATGACAATAAGATTACAGTATATGAAAAACAAGATATTAAAAAATATCATAATGCGCGAAAAAATATTCTAAATCAATCTGATATTCTGCTCACGCAAATTAATACAAAATATATCGTATTATTGAAAATACTTTTAGCATATCTGTTTGGTTTTCGCTTATCAAAATCAGATTGGGAAAAAAGAATCAAAGAATACAAACAGAAATTAAATTTATAAATTTTTATTGATTAAAATCAAACATTCAACTTGAATATAATATGTCATCTTATTATATCTAATATTGTCCTTCTATCCACCCTCCACAAGAATTACAAATAATCAAACAGTCTTCATTTACATAACTTGAAGAACCTGGAAGGCATTTACATGTTTTAATTTTCATAGCAATTATTACAAATTATAATGTGTGATTTTATGTGAATGACATTTGCAATATTTTTTCAGTCTACCACATTTTTTACAAAATTCTTCTGTACATACAAATTTTGGTAATAGCATTTTATATCTACTCCATTCCATTAAAATAATATTTGAATATGTGGATGCAAATAATGAACGAATGTTCATTATTTTTAAATTTAAATTAAATCTGACAAATTTTAATTATTTTTTGAGCAATCTTCTCAATATCCATAGTTAGTTCTGTTGATACAAACAATATCACTAAATTTAAAAGTAAATGTAACAACCTTGTTTCTTCGTAAAGCAGTATATTCTACTTTTCCTAAATTATAATCAAAGCCATGTAAAGTTTTTACAATGAGAACATTTTCGATACATAATTTTTGCATTTCAGATTCATCATGAAATGGAGTTACTCCATCTCTGAATCCGCCTGCTATTAGATTCCCCATATTATCTATGAATCCTGCAAATCTAATTTCATAATTTTGTAATAATAATTCACATTTTTTGTAATACAGATAATATTCTTGTAAATTTACTGATTGTGTCATCGCCAGACTTTACACAACAAATGTCAAGATTATTTCAGGTACGAAATGACGTCATTCATTGTATCTCATTAGATGAAGTAACTATAACCCCCTAAAATCGCACTCTCTGGCAAAAAAAGATGGCTTTCAATTATTCAAAAAAAATATGATAAATGCATGGAAAAAACTCTTACAAATCTATCTTTTAGAACAAGATAAAATACAATGGGATAAACTAGAAAAAGAAATTTTTATAAAATAGTTATTAAAAATTATATGTTACCGTGGGTAAGTTTTGTTAGTTAGTATTGTGAATAATTTCTTGAAATTATGTTCTGTGTACTCTTTTCTTTTTTATCTTCTTGATTTTTAAATATTGTATCCACTATTTTTGGCAACAAGATGTTTACGATTATTCATTGACCGAGATTAGATTCCAAAGTTGTATCTGTGATATCTGTCCACCCATCTAATGGAATATTCTTCAAACTTTCATACATTAATTCAAGATCTGGAAAGTCAGGACATTTGTTTTCTATGTATTGTTCTACAAATGATTTTTGGTTTTCTAATGTGTTTTGTTCGGTAAGAGCCATGCCAGGAGTTCTGGAAAGTTCCCTTATGTCCTTGTATAATCTCAAGCAATCAATCTCTTTTGATTCATCATTAAAAAATGAAGAAGTTCCAATGACCCAACCTGCGATAAAAGGGATAATTATTAAAATTATCATAGCTGTCAAGATACTTTTTTTATTCATTTAATCAATCCGAGTATGAGATGCTCATAAAGTGTTCTACTGTGTATCGAATCCATATGGGCTTGAACCATTTCAGAATAAAGAAAAGTTTCAAAAAAACTAAAATTATATTAAATTCTAATCACGATAAAACTTAAAAAAAAGACATCACAATGTCAACTCCCATTCGATTTGTGACAATCCTCGAGCGAGATTCACCAAATCACATTGACGCCCAAGGTCAAGACTAAGCCCGATTCATGTTGTTGTCATTTCACGTCCCATATTGTTTAGAAGTCTATATTTTTAATAAAATATGTGAAACATATCAAGATTTGAACAAATAATAATTTGAATTGATAAAATAATCCAAGTAAACAACAGGTTGCATAAAATAATACTTTTAATGAAAATTTTAGGAGTTAATTTTTGTGAGTTATTTAGGTAAATCGTAACCTAGAATGATTTTGTGTTGCGTATCAAGTTGAATAAGTTCTTGGCATATTTGCCAAAATTCATTTGTCAATGGAAAATTGTTCATTTTTGCTAATGCTAGACTTGTATTTCGTACATTTGTTATATTCAAAGGTTTCAAGTTTAATATTTTGAAAAAATATTCTTCAATCGCGCGATTATAATTTCCAATACTACATAATGAGGCCTTGCTCTTTTGTTTATGTCTCCATCAATAATATCCTGGCAAACATCTACAAGGAATCGCTGGAGATTTCCACCCATTGTCCTTTTTGTCTCTCTGGATTTCATTCCAGAATAGAAGAGATCCAATGCATCTTCGTTTGTTATTTTGATGTCCTCTATCTTGAGTTTGAAATCTTTCATGATTGTATCATACACTCCTGATAGATGTTGACAACGAATTGTCGTTTTGCTACATTTTGAGTCTCAGAAAAGAAGTTAAAAGGAAGCGGGTCTAGAGGGATTCGGACCCTCGACAACCGGATTAAGAGTCCGGTGCGCTACCTGGCTGCGCCATAAACCCACAAAAATAAACAAGCCCAGAGTTGTTATTAATCTTAAGATTTTAAAAGAAATGAAAATTTAGTTTTGTGTTTTTGCTTGAATTTCATTGTACTTTTCAATGATTGCTGTAAGTGCAGTTGAAACTGGAACATCGTTCATCTTTTTCTTTTCAGCTAAAAGTTTTTGGTATGCATCTAGTGTAATGTATACTGGAATTGAACCGTTTCCTTCTAGTAATCCTCTAACGTTGTATAGAGCAGTCTCCATTCCTTTTTCAGCAGATTTTGCAAATTTTGCTTTATCCAAAATTGCTCCGAGAGGACCAAATGGCATTGTATAGTCTACTGACATGGTTACTCTTGTAAGATTATTACCTAACGCTTTGAATTCATTGGTAATTTGCCATTTCTTGAAAGGGCCTTTGATTTGTTTGGCAGTGATTTTCTCATTTCTAATGAATTCAGTTGTTTCGCAATCCCACTCTAATCGTTTTCCGCTAAAGTCACCGATAATTCTAAAAGTTGTACCAACACCCATTCCTTCTTTGATATCCATTGGAATGACAGTCATTCCTACAGTATCACTTTTGATTTGGTCAGAAACATGTTCTGGTCTTGCAAAGTAGGTGAAAACACTATCTACAGGTGTTTTAATATCAATTGATTTTGTAACAAGGGTCAACTATTGAGATTCTTGACAATAAGGATTTAAAGGTTTTGAAGATTTTCTTCCAGAATTGATTTACAATATATTTGTCAAGTTTACATGATATTTTGAATGGCTAAAAAGCGATCAATTTTCTTGATCTTTGTTTTAATTTTTTCAGCATATTCTGGATTTGATTTAGTATATGCTCATTCAATGTTCAACTCTGCTGAGCAGTCATATGGTGGATATAGAGTCCAAGTAGCCACAGCACCAGAATTTCCACAAATTGATGAGCCATCACAATTTCTCATCAAGGTAACAAAGGGATTTGATTATGATGAAGTGGATAATTTTACAATGGGGATCAGAGTGTACTATAATGACCAGCAAGTAGATACGATTCCTCCAACATTAGTTACAGGAACACATTGGGATTTGGATTATGTTTGGAAAAATATAGGAAATCATATTGTTAAAATTGATTTGTATGATATGGAAGGAACAGATAAAATTCTAACTTATACATTTAACATGGGAACACAAAGTCCGTTTGGAATTATATTCATTGGTGCAATCGCCACAGGTGCTCTAGTATTTACAGGCATGATATTGTATATTTACTTGCCAAGAGTTTTTAAAAAATCTAAGCAGTAGTTGATTTGGAGAATTTTGCAATTCTAAATGCAAATAATACAGTTAACAATACCATAGCAAATAACCAAATTCCTATTCCCAAGTGAATTGCAACTAGTACAGCATGAAGTTTTGTATCAATTACCAAAGCACCTAAGGTAATTTGAATAATTACCAATACAGTTGCAATTGAGCTTGTAATTTTTATTTTCAAATCTGCATTCTTGTTGATTAGACTTGCAACCATAGTTGAAACTACTAGTACTCCAGTGGTTGCAGCAGTAGTTCTATGAATCCATTCGATTAAATATTCTTCTGAAGGCATCACTCCATTAGGACATAAAGGCCATTCAGGACAAGTTAATCCTAGTCCTGCTGCTGAAATATATCCACCAATAAACATTAGTGAATACAAAACAATCATTGTTGCTAATGCGAGATATTGAATAGCCAAGATTTTTCGATTCTAATTTACTGAAATATTACCAATCATCCAAGGGTGAACCATGCAATAGTAAGGATATTCGCCAGACTCATCAAGAGTTACAGAGAATATACCTCCTGCCATAAACAAACCACTATCAAAGTTTCCGTCTGAACCACCTGATGGAGTTCCACTTGTTACAGTATGAGCTGCAGAGTCATCATTTGACCAAATAATTTCTTCACCTGTTGAAACTGAGACATGAAATGGAATAAAGCATTCGTTTGTTTCATCACATCCAGGGGTACCAGATCCTTGTGGAATTGAAATTACACCGTTAAATTCAACTGGTTCAGGTACTGCTTCCATAACTTTTGGTGCTGCTTCAACAACTGGTTCAGGTGCTGCTATCACTGGTTCAGGTGCTGCTATCACTGGTTCAGGTGCTGCTATCACTGCTCCATGTACTGCAACATCACCTACAATGATTGTACCAACCATTCCTTGGTCTCTGTGACCTGGAATAGTACAAATGTAATAATAAATTCCTTCTTCACCGGCAATAAACTCCGAAGTTCCACTTTGTCCAGGTTTTAAAGGGTTGGTAGCTAATGCAATTGCACTTCCAGAAATAATTCCTCCAAAGCCTTCATCATTAGAAGTGACACCGAAAGAGTGGAATGATTTTCCTGCATTATCTACATTAAAGATTACTTTATCTCCAACACTCATGTTGATAGTTGGATTGTGATCAGATTCTCCTGGCAATGCGTTAAATGCCAAAGTCCTAAAGTCAGGTGACTCTATAAAATGAAGAACTTGTGTTATAGTATCTCCAGTGAATGCTGCAGGAGCTGCATGATCACTACTACCAGCCATCATTGCTACAACTGGAGGAGGTATTGAAATCCAATAATCCCACATTGAAAAGAATACTATTCCACCAACAAGACAGATACCTAGCATAATTATCATCATTTTTCCAACTCTGGATGAGGTAGTTCTGTAAATTTGGGAATTATCGTGACTCATTTCATATATCTCCTAATGTGATGGATTCTTTGCCTCAAATGGATAATAGTATTTCCCACCGACACCAAATGGGTCTTCGGTATTTGCAAGTTTTCCTTTTCCGGAACTGTAAATCATGTTTGCTAAGAAGATTACCATACTGACACCGATAATCATTGCTCCTACTGTTGCAATTTGGTTCATAGTAATCCATTCAGGGATTGGCGGATAATCGAAAATTCTTCTTGGCATTCCATACAAACCAAGTACGTGTTGTGTAAAGAATACTAGAACTGTACCAATAAATGACAATATGAAATGAATCTTACCCATTTTTTCATTGTACATTCTTCCAGTTACATATGGGAACATGTAGTATAGGAATCCAATTGAACCAAATGCAATTGTACCCATCACAAAGAGATGAAAGTGACCTACTACCCAGTATGTGTCGTGTGTCGTAAAGTCTAATGGCATGGCGGCATTTGCAACACCACCTGCACCTGCAGAGAAGAACAATGCAATTCCACCAACGGCCCACATCATTGGGGTTGAGAATTTGATTCTTCCATTCCACATGGTTGCTATAAAGTTGAATACGTGCATTGCAGATGCTGGAACTGCTGCAAGAGTTCCTACCATGAATACAGTTTTTTCAGTAAATGACATTCCGGTTGCGTACATGTGGTGTGCCCATGATGAGAAACCGACAATAGATAACAACACAAATGCAAAGACACCAGAATTGTAGCTGTAAATTGGTTTTCTTGAAAATCTTGGAATAATTTCATACATCATACCAATTGCAGGAATTACCAATACATACACTTCAGGATGGAATGTAAACCAAAACAAGTGTGCATATGCAATTGGATCCCCACCCATTGCAGGATTGAAAAATCCACTTACACCAAGTCTGTCAGTTAACAACATCAAAAGTGCTGCTGCAAATGTTGGAATTGCAACAAGGATAATCAAGGATGATGATAAGAAAGACCATGCTAACAATGGGACTTGACCAATTGACATGTCTGGATGCTTACATTTCAAAATTGTAACGATAAAATTGATTGCACCTAATACTGATGAAATACCTAAAATCTTTAATCCAAATATCCACATGTCTGCTGCAGGACCAGGTGCACTGATGATAGAATATGGTGGTGTTGCATACCATGTAAAATCTGCAAAGCCTAACCAAATTAGTGCTCCAGCAGGTGGAATCATCCAAAATGCAATTGCATTAAGTTTTGGATATGCCATGTCTTTGTATCGTACCATGATTGGAACAAAGTAGTTACCAACTGCAGATGCAAAGGGTAAGATAAACAAGAAAATTAACGTTGTACCGTGAACTGTAAAAATTCTGTTAAAGGTCATTGCGTCACCAATAATTTGTGCGCCAGGTAAGAACAATTCTGCTCTAATTGCAAGAGCTAGTGAACCACCTAAGAACAAGAATGCTAGTGATGTAATTAGGTATAGTAAACCAACATCAGTATGATGTGTTGAGAACATTATTTGCCAAATTGGCCGTGGTTTTTGTAATTCTAGAACCATTAGATAATCTCCTCGAAACTAATCGTTGAAAGTTGTGATAAAAGCGTTGTCAAGATGATGGCGCCTCCACATATAATGTTCCACGCATGTTATAGTGAATCAATCCACAATATTCTCTGCATTGAATATCATGTTGACCAACTTCTGTTGGTGCAAACCATACAGTGTTTACTCTACCAGGAATTGCATCCATCAAAACAACATAATCATGAATGTTAAAAGAATGATTAACATCTTTTGATACTATCTCAAATTTGTAAGCCTTGCCAACTTCTACATGTAACTCACCAATTTCTTTCGTACCATCTTCATGTTCAAAAGTCCAGAACCATTGTTGTCCAGTTACAATAATTGTTTCAGCATCTGCAGGAACATGTTCAATGAGTCTTTCTGCTTCCCATGCTTCAGCACCTACCCAAACCATTAGAGCTACTACAACACCGATGTAAATCCATTCAGGCCAATTAGAATGTCCTGACATTATTACCAGTCAGTTCCCTCATATGGAGTTGGTTTTGCTTGTGGATGAGATTCTCTGAATCTCCAGCATTGCCAAATCATTGTTCCAGATACTACTGCACCAACAGTAAATGCTACTGTCATTAATCTATAAAATAAATTCCAAATAATCACTCTACGATCAAGATATTCTCCAGGTTCAGCACCTTGAGCAAATGCCAAGTCTACAGCTGGAATTATCATCAAAACTGCCAATACTAAGAATAACCCAACTAATTTCATAGTAATTGAATGACGTGACCTATAATTTCTATTTAAGGGTTTTCAAGATTACTAGCTACCAATTTTGATTGAATCGAGATGGATGCATTACATTAAGTCCGGAAAGTAAGAATTTTTGTTCTTTTTCTCTAAAGATGTTAAGGGATGCATTTGCAATGATTAGCTCAAAGAGATTGGTAGGAGATAAATCCACTATTGTTGAAAGCATTGCTTTGATTGGATCCATATGTGTTACAAGAACCACATTTTCATCAGGATGTTTTTCAGTGACATGATTTACAATTCCTAAAACTCGTTTTTTGACTTGATCAAAAGTTTCTACTCCATTGTGAGCAATTTCTAGTTCACCATTATAGAATTTCATAAAGACATTACCATGACTGGTAAAAATTTCATCATATGGCATTCCAGTAAATTTTCCCATATCAAGTTCAATTAATCTCTCATCAATGGTAACATCAATTGAATTATGTTTACCTACAATTTCTGCAGTATGTTTTGCTCTTTGAATAGGACTAGAATAAATTGCTGAGATATTCATGTGTTCAAGTAATTCGGCAGTATGTTCTGCTTGTTTAATTCCAATTTCAGTTAATGGTACTCCTTCTGTTCGTCCAGCTAGAATTCTTTCAGTATTATTTTTTGCCTGTCCATGTCTGAGGAAGATGATCTGTCCCAATTTGATCAATTTTCAAATAGAGATAATAATAACATTGTCCGGCAGATATCATGAAAATTGGAATTATTGGTGGAACCGGTGGAATGGGTAAAGGTTTTGCTTTGAGATGGTCACAAAACAATGATGTTATTATTGGTTCAAGAGATGCTGCTAGAGCATCTGAATCAGCTGTAGAATATACTAATCTTGCAAAAGAAGCATTTGGAGAAATTAAAGGAAGAATTACCGGAAACGATAATGTTTCAGTTGCAAAAGAAAGTGATGTTTTGATTTTATCAATTCCATATGAAAATATTGATTCCGTATGTTCTGGGATTTTATCAGAAATTAAAGATAGTTGTGTTGTTGTATCTCCAATTGTTCCAATGACAAAAACTGATGTTGGGTTTGAGTGTATATCAATTAAAGAAAGCAAACCATTTTCATACAAACTTGTTTTAGAACATATGAAAGATAAATCAAAACTTGTTTCAGCATTTCATGTAATTTCTGAGAAAAAGCTAGTCAATCCAACTTTGGAATTAGATTATGACATCTTTGTTTGTGGAGATGATGATAATTCAGTGCAAGTAGTTAATGGTTTAATTGGTGAAATCAAAGGATTAAGAGCAATTTACTTGGGACCAATTGAATTGTCATATCTTGCAGAAATGTCTACTCCATTGCTACTTAATGCAATGATTAGAAACAAGATAAAGAATCCAGGTATCAAGATTATCTAATATTAATTTCATTAATCATGAGTCACGAATATTATAGACGGGGTAGAAACTGGTTTACTGCAATCGGTGTACTTTTTTGTGTAATGGGAGGAATAGTTCTCATACAGCAGTTATTGATATGGGGAATAGAATTTGTTGAAGAGTTTTTGTTGAATGGAAAATTTACAAATGAAAAAGTATCTGCTGCAATGTTAGGCTTTGGGATTTTTATGATAGTATGGGGATTTAGAAAACATGAACAAAAGAGATGAATTTCTCACTCAGCAGAAGATATTACGATTCGCAACAATTGATAAAAATAAAACTCCACATATCATACCTGTTTGGTACAGGTATATCGGGAAAAAATTTTACATTGGAACAAACACTAAAACACAAAAGGCAAAAAATGTAATGAAAAATAATAAAGTATCATGCTGTGTAGATGTTGGAATTAATGCACCAAATATTTACGGCGTGTTAATACAAGGTAAAGCCAATCTTATCTTAGAAAATTCCAAAGTCAAAACAATTGCAAAAAAAATTCTTTTGCGATATTTCAAATCACTAGAGGACAAATCAGCAATAGAACTGTTAAATGCTACTGATTGTATTATTGAAATAATTCCTAAGAAATTTACAGTTTGGAATTACTGACAAACTCTTCAATTTTGTTCATTGCTGAATTCAATACTTGTAAACTTGGCAGATACACTAATCTAAAATGTCCGCTACCATATTGCTCACCAAATCCAGAACCGTGAACGGTTAGTACGCCTTTTTGTTCTAACAGTTTTGTTACAAATTCTTTATCTGTTCTAAATTTATTGTCTTCAATTTTTGGAAATGCATAAAATGCACCCTTTGGATTTGGACATGACAATCCAGGTATTTCATTTAGGCGTTTAACAACCAAGTCTCGATGTTTTTTAATTTCTGAAACAAAATTACTAATGTAATTTTGAGGTCCACGGAGGGATTCCAAAGCTGCATATTGCACAGGAAGACTAGTTGCAATTCTAACTCTTGCTAGTTTTGGTAAATGTTCACGTAACTCTTTGAGTTGAGGTGATTGATTAAATGCAATATACCCAATTCTCCAGCCAGACATTAGATGAACTTTGGAGAATCCATTTAGAATAATTATCGGTGAATCACCAGCTACTTTTCCAATTCCAACAAATTTATCATCAAATACTATTTGATCATAAATCTCATCGCAAATGATATAGAGATTATGTTGATTTGCAAGATCTACTAGTTCTTTGAGTGCCTTTTCATTAAACACAACACCAGTAGGATTATTCGGACTAATCAAACAAATAGCAATAGTCTTTGGTGTGATTTTGGATTTTATATCATCAATGTCAGGTGTAGAATTATTCAGGTCTACTGCAAACTCTACAGGAACTCCTCCGTGTAATCTGACGTATGAAGCGTATGGAGGATAGTATGGACCTGGCAGTAATACCTCGTCACCTTCTTCAACTATAGATGAAATCACCATATCAAGTCCTTCAGAAACGCCGTTTGTAATTAGAACATCATCAGCATCTATTGAAAGTCCTTTGGCATTTTCTTTTTTAGCAATTTCTTGCCTTAATTCTAAAAGACCTTCAGATGAAGCATAGAAATTATCACCTCTGTTAATTGCATCAATCAAAGCTTGTTTTACATTATCAGGCGGTTGAAAGCCAAACTGGACAGGATCACCAATGTTCAGATAATCAACTTGCATTCCTGTTTGTTCAACTTTTCTAGCAGCAAGAACAATATCTCGAATTGCATATTCAACACCAATCACTTTTTTTGAAACTTTCAAAGTACCTAGACAGCTATTTAGACCCGTTAAAATCTTACTTGTTTGGACTCGTTGCACAGTCTGGATAGTGCGAGCGGCTTCGAACCGCTAGGTCGAGGGATCGAAGCCCTCCGAGCCCTTAGATTATTTTATAAAGTAAATAATTTCTCAGCATGATGAAATGAAAATATCACCATTCAAAATTGGATTGATACTAGTAATTATAGGAATAATATGGACAGGGTTAATTTTTAATGAAACTGAAAAAATACATGACTCAATTCTATTAAAACAATCAAACTCTTTTGAAGTAAAATCAGAATTTTTTGATTCAGGTATTGGGTATTACAAATTATACATGCCTGAATTTTCAAGAGAGGAGGTTTTTGTTCAGATATTAGATACAAAAAATAATGTAATTGAAGAGCAAATAGTTAAGACAAAAATGTCAGTAGGGTATTTTTATTTTAATGAAAATGGTGAGCATACAGTAAAGATTACAAATATTGCAAAAAATCCAGTTGATATACAAGTAGAATTTGGAAATACAAACTCTCAGAAAATGCTTCCATCAGGAATAATGGTTGTTGTCGGTGCTGTAGTTATGATGATTGCATCATATATGAAAATAAAAAATTACAATATAGAGCAACCAGAAGAAAATATCTCATAGATTTGTATACATTGAATTGTATGTCCAAATAATAATACTAGATTAAAAATCAACCAGGTTGTAAAAAATAAAAATGCTATAATTGAGAATGGTAAAAATAATCTAAGTTTAGTATGCTCTCTATTTTTCAATATCAAAACTGCACCCAATGATGCAATTACCAATCCTAATTCTAAAGGTTGATGGGACCATGAGATTAATCCGTCAATACCAAATACATCATGAGATAATGAATCTACAAAACCTGAAACAATTTGTAAAACAGCTCCTACAATGACTAGTTTAATTCCAGTTTTAAGAGAACCATGAACTGATTTTCTAATTATCAACATAATTCCCATGATTGCAGCACAACTAGTTATGGAGACACCAAAGTATACTACAATGTGAGAAGGACTCCAGAAAAATTCTGGACTTTTTTGAAGATGAGAGATAGCATCCCAAAATCCTGCTGAAACAATTACAATTGGACCAATAACTGCTAAAATTGAAACTAGAGAAACTAGAGTACTGGATTTTGCAATTATCGAATTTGAAAGTCTTGCAATTAGTCTCATTTTATTTTTACAATATTAAGGACTATTTGAAATAATGTAATAGTATCAATTAGAAAAATCCAATACTGTGGGTAATTTTGTGAATTAACTCTATTTTTTGTGATTTACTTGTAATAACCACTTGGGATTTTTAACAGTCATACCTAGACATGCCAATGGCAGAAAATGACAGATACACAGACAAGACATTGAAGAGATTGATGCAGTATTCTCCACAGCCACACATAGGTAAATTAAAGTATGATTATGTTAAAGTCGGCTGAATCGTTTATGAAAGTTTTAAAAAAAACCCGATCGCGTAACATATGAGAAAAAATGGAAGAAGAATACCAATCCATTGACTTGAAAAATTTACTTGGTCGTCCATTAAATGATATTGAAAAAAATATGCGCCTCCAATAATTTACTACAAAGGAAAAATAAACCACCATTACCATGTGCAAGAGTTTCCATAATTGGTTCAAGGCATGCATCAGAGAAGGAACTTTTAGAGGCTGAAAAAATTACAAAGATCTTAATAAAAAATCAAGCAGTAATTGTAAGTGGACTTGCAAAAGGAATTGACACTGTAGCACATCAAACTGCCATGAAATATGGAGGTATAACTATTGCAGTTATTGGAACTCCATTAAACAAAACATATCCAAAAGAAAATACTGAATTGTAAGAAGAGATTATAAAAAATGATCTAGTTTCCCAATATCGAGTAGGTTACAAAACTACTCCAAAAGATTTTGCATTACGAAATCGTACGATGGTATTGATCTCTGATGCATCTGTAATTGTAAAAGCAGGAGATGAAAGGGGAACATTGTATCAGGGATGGGAAACAATACGTTTGGGAAGACCGTTGTTTATTTGTAAATCAGTGGTAAGAAATTCTGAATTAGAATGGCCTAAAAAAATGATAGAATATAGAGCCATAGAACTGGATGATCCTTTAGATATTTTGGAAAATCTTCCATCAAATGTTAAAATGCCAGAATTATTTCAATAAATAGCCACATGAGAACATCTGAAGTCAAATTCAGTTCACTGTTAACATATTCACCATATGGCAATTCAGAAAAAGCGAGAGAATCTAAGATGATTTAGCAGAAATCTTACCAATAATATCAGTTAATGTAGATTCAAATTTCCTTGATACGTCTCCTGCACCACTTAATGCATGTCCTGTCTCATGAAGCAGAGTTCCAGCATATGACTCAGTATTCTTTAGTTGGTCTCGTTTAATCACTATTCTTTCTTTATGTGGCTCCCATATGCCAACTGCCTCCATTCCGGAAAATTCTCTACGCATAGTTTCAGATATGGAAATTTCTTTGATGATTTTTGGCTTGCCACCAATTAAATTGAAAATATCAGATGTCTTGTCATAAATCTCACGCTCACTTGCAGTTAATTCAGATGGCTTTACAAATTTGAACTCGAAACTTTCATTCCATTCTATATTGTATTGACCCAAATCTCGCATTATGTTTCCAGAATTATCTTGTATCCCCTGTATCTTTTGACTAATTGTTTCAGGTACAACAATAATAGACAAACCGTCATGTCGTGCATTGTCCACTGCCATTGCATCGTATTGTAATTGTTGTGGGGTTACAAAGACTACGGATGATGTTGTGTTTAGTATCTTGCATGCATGTGCTGCAACATCAACATATTTCATCTCGTCATGTTCTGTTCCTTTCTGATATCCTTCAAGATCCTCAACTAAAAGTCGGGCAACTTTTTCATCATTACTTGAAAGCAAGATAGATTTTACACGTTCTGTATATGCAGTTCTACCAACATGAGTTCTTTCACGATTAAGTGCTTTTCTCATTGCACCAGTAAGCGAAGTGATGTTGTATGAAAAAAGAAAATTATCTTCTTCTGCAACTTTAATTCCATTTATATAAATTTTTGACATATTGTCTCTATTTAGAATTTCACCATACTGTGTTTTTTCCAGCATTTTTTCACCAGAAAATTTCAAGAAAAGACTCTTTGCTTTTTTTACATCTTCTTCTGTGCATCCTTCAAGAAGTATTGTAGTTCCAACTATCTCTGGTTCTGACGGAGGAGATATTACTGCATGAAGTGTAACCACATCTTCAAACCCATGCTTTGATGATTTGTCAATTGTAATGTCTCCATGTTTTGATTTTATTGTGATCTTTATTTTGTGTCTGTCAAATGTAGCCAATGCATCCTTTAGACCTACTCCAAACTTTCCAATGACTAGTTCTGGGTGTGAAATCTTTTCTTCATTTTCATTCTGAGTCAAATGTTCATATTTTATTCCTCGACCATAATCCCGTATAACAAAACCATTTTGTTCTTTTTTGATTTCAATCTCTTTTGTCCCAGTTAGTACTTGCTCATCAATAGCATTTGCAATAATTTCTCTTATCGCGTAATATACTTCCCAGTCTTCCAGAACTTCTTCTATGTTAAGGTCGAATTTTCTCATAATCGGAATAGAATATTAAATCTTTTGTTGTTATTTAAAAATTTAAAACATATGACACTAACTGAGAAAAACAGCTTACATGTAGTTTCAAAAAAATACATTTTGTTTTGCAGATTGCTTGCTATGATTTCAGTTGCCTTTTCTTTTATAACTAATAGATGTATCTCTAGTGCTTTGAGAAAGTTTTTCTTTGCATCTTGTTTGTTTCTGCCTGTACTGTACACGCCTAGTGCAGAACACACAACAGAGTAAGAATCATCATCTTCTTTGATAATAGTGGTTTTGATATCTTTTATCTTAACAGACAACTAATACATTATCATCGTATTAATTATTAAAATAAGTGAAAAAACCTAAACACAATTTAGGGTTGGGATGAAATCTAACTATATCAGAATAATCAAATATTAAAAATGATAATTTTTCAACGAATTTAATGTTAGAGTTAAGCAAAGGTCGTGTAAATAATATGAACATGTACAATTTGTTACGTAAAGCCGAAAATGGATTATATTCAGACATGGTACTGCGGGAACCGCAGGAATGCACGCCTGTATAGATAAAACTCGATCGTTGAAACAGGAAGAAGCCAATGGATTTTCATTGGTAGTTCACGCTTGAATCTACCAAGTGGAAACAACAAAAACACAAATGAGAATAAAATTATTTTATTCATAAAAATTATTCAAAATGAAAATAATTAATTTTTACAATTTTTACATTTGATATTAGGATGCAAGCATATCTAGTATGAGCAGTCTATGCAACTATTCCTAAAATTTTTCAGTATTGATAAATTCTAAATTAATACTTGATCTGTTAAAATCATGCCTAAATACCACTATAATTTCTATAAAATTTATAAATCTTATCAAATTATAGTGGTACCATATGGTAAACCTAATTAAAAGAAAACGTAAAGGAAAAACAGAATATTACCTAAAGTACTCCTCTACAGGTAAATCAAAGGAAAAGTACCTAGGGACAATAAAACCAAAAGAACTAGACAAAATAAAACAAGAATTTGAAGAACAAGCATATCGGGAGGATAAAACCCCATTACTTGAGATCATCAAGGAAAATTATTCTAAACATAACAAAACCATTGATCCAAAAATACTTGATGCAAATAATCATGGATTCAAAACAAATCATACTTTTAGTACTCAAAAGATCGAGGGCAGCACTATGACCCTAGGACAAACTCGCAAGCTACTAGAGGACAAGTTATCTCCAAAAGATATATTGATTGAAGATATAGTAGAGGCCCAACAGATAGCCAGACTCTTTGAAGAGATGACAAATACCAAAGAGGATATTTCTAAAAGATTAATTCTAGATTGGCATAAAAAATTATTTGCAAGAACTGATCATAATAATGCAAAAAGTTTCAGAAGAGAAGACGTAGGTCCTTACTTTGGAAAAACAGAGTATGTATTGTGGTCTGATGTGATTTCAGAAATTGAAAACATGATATCTTGGTACAAGAAAAACAAATACAAGATAAATCCAGTAGAATTGGCTGCAAGACTACACATAAAGTTTGAGTTAATTCATCCTTTCATTGACGGAAACGGAAGAATAGGAAGGCTATTGATGTTATTGATTTTACATAAAAATGGTTATCCTATGACAAACATTGAACCAAAAGAAAAACTGACATACATTAACAAACTAGAGTCTTCTTATCTGAAAAATGATTTGTTGATATTTGTAAAATGGCTGATTTCAAAGTATTTGAGAACAAATAAAAAATTTCTAAAATAAATATACTAGACAGATCTAAGAGTTTGAAAAATTAGTTGATTTTTGCAATTGCTTTTCCTAATAATTCCTTGTACAAAGAGATTGGTTTCTTGCTCGTCTTTAGGTCCCCGACTACAGAACCTTTCTTCATGAAACTTGGAGAAATCATTAGTTCTCAATAATCCCAAATTCCCCTGATTTTCTATAATGAATCCTTTTTCCTTTGCAATACCAGTTGATCAATTATCTCAAGTCCATTTGACCTGAGATGTGACTTGGAAAGCAGTTATCCTAAAAAAATACTATATGAATTAACTATATTAGATGAAACAATGTGAGAAAAATATATGAGTCCAGGAATAGGATTAATGAAAAGACGCCTAGAGAAGGAAAAAGATGCAATTGTATTAGCAATTTCAGGTATTGCCAAAACATATGATGTTACACCTGATAATATCAAGACATTAGAAACAAAATATCATGATGATGCAGGGGATTGGTATGTTGCACTAGGATGGAATGAGAAAAAGGCAATTGTAAAAATGGACTCTGTATTGGGTACAATTACAGAAATTAAAGAAATTTAATTATCTAGATTATTGAAGATATTATGACTAGTGCGATTGTTCTTGGTGGTTCACGAGGGATTGGTAAAGCAATTTCAGATGCTCTAAAATTAATAGATATTGATGTTTTTGCTGCGTCAAAAAAAGACATTGACACTTCAAATTTGGACAGTGTTAGAGAGTTTTTAAAAAAACATACTCAAACAGATATTCTAGTATTAAACACAGGGGGTCCTCCTCCAAAGCAATTTTCAGATATAACTGAAAAGGATTGGATGTTATACCATAATCAACTGTTTTTAGGATTTGTTACCATACTACAAAATATCAAAATTAGTAATGGTGGGTATATCTTTTTGATAAGCTCCAGTGTGATTAAAGAGCCAAATATGAAATTAATTATTTCCTCAGCATACCGTGCAGCATTTTCTGAAGTTTTCAAGGTGTTAAGTAAAGAGTATGCTGAGAAAAACATTAGTTGTGTAAATATTGCCCCAGGACCAATAAACACAGACAGAACTCGAGAATTAATTGAAAATGTGCAAGAATTTGAGAAAACATTACCAATGAAAAGATTAGGAGAGCCTGAAGAAATTGGAAACTTTGTAAAAGCTATTATCCAAAATAATATAAAATATCTGTCAGGCGTTACAATAAACTTTGATGGTGCAAATTCAAACTATATTTTTTAGGATTATTTTTTAAATTCAACATTTGGTGTGTCTGGTTGTCCTGCAATTGCAATCAATCCACCTTCTCTCAATTGTTGTAGTAACTGCATGACTTCTTTTTCAACTTGCTTTCTTTGTAGTCCTGTTTGTTGTGCAAACACTTCAACTAGTTCTGTAACTTTACGTTCTCCATTACAAGACTTCCAAAAGTCAACAATTGCTTGATTGACCATAAATCCTTGTTCATGCTCATTAGATAATACCATTGAACCATCATCTTGTTGAACTAGTTTTCCAACTCCTTGAGGCAATGCAAGTTCATAGTTAATTGGTGCAGGTGTGTTCATTGCAGCGCCCATGTTTTTTATTTTCATTTTTCCTTCTTCAGTCATTTTATCCATTGACCATGCAGGTTCCCATACAATGTCAATCTTTACATTGTTCACTCCTGGAACTTTTTTGGCATATCTTGTTGCATCCTCAACTAGAGTTGCATGTAATGGACAACCTTGTGTGGTCATTGTCATTTTGATGTTTACATCATTATTTTCAGTAACGTCAATTCCATAGATTAATCCCATTTCTACTATATTGAGAGGAACTTCGGGATCCATGCATTTCTTTAAAGAATCCTCAATTGCTTGTGCAGAAACAGTACCCATATTGTATACGGCAGTTTGAAAATCAATAAAAACTTTCTATTAATTAGCTTTGAATAATTTTGGGATTGATTCCTCATAAGGGGCTCTAGCTATACCTTTTTCAGTAATAATTCCTGAAATGAGTTCAGGTGGAGTCATGTCAAATGCCGGATTTATCACGTTGATATCATCAGGGGCGGTTTTTTTATCACCAATTCCTGTTACTTCAGATCCATCTCTCATCTCAATGATAACATCTTCTGCTTTAGTTTTCATATCAATTGTAGATAGTGGTGCTGCAACATAAAATGGAATTCCGTGTTGTTTTGCCATTATTGCTACCTGATACGTTCCAATTTTGTTGAACACATGACCTGTCTTTACAATTCTGTCTGCACCAACTATTACTTTATTCACTAGACCATTTGCCATAGAATATCCTACTGCAGTATCTGGAATTAGACTAACATCAAATCCATCGTGTTTTAACTCAAATGCAGTTAATCTAGATCCTTGTTGGATTGGTCTAGTCTCAGTAGCTATGACTTTGACATTTTTTCCACTCTCTCTAGTTGCTCGAATTACACCTAGTGCAGTTCCATATGCTACTGTAGCTAGTGCTCCAGCATTGCAATGTGTCATAATAACATCATTATCATCAAATAGAACTGAACCGTTCTTTCCCATGGTTTTGTTTATCTCAATATCTTCTTCTGCCATTTTTTTGGCAGTTTCAATTACTAGTTCTCTAATGTTATCAACTGTTTCTCCAGTTATAGCAACGTTCATGATTTTTTCCAATCCCCAACCCAAATTTATGGCAGTTGGTCTTGTAGCAAATAGAATTTTTTTTGCATCTTCTAAATCTGAGAGTAATTCTTCTTTTGTTGTTGCTTTACTTTGTAATGCTGCTAATCCCAATCCAAACGCTCCAGATACTCCAATTGCCGGAGCACCTCTAACTATCAAAGTTTTGATGGCATTTGCAACTTGGTTAAAATCGTCATATTCTACAAATACTAGTTCATTTGGTAATTTGGTTTGGTCAATCATTATCACTTTGTTATTTTTCCATTCTACAGTTCGAAGTGAAGAATCTACAACTATATTCTCATCCATAAAATAAAAATTTTTCATCCATATTTAAAATAATTAGTTTTCATCCAATTGAACCGTTATATTCCCAAAAATTGTACATTAGTTAAAGATGGATCTATCAACACTAGAAAAATTTGATTCTAAGGGAATGCACAAAGTGTACGATATGTGTCCTCAAATTACACGAGAATCTTTTGAATCTGATCAGAATCAAGTTAATTTTGATGTTGTTACAGATACAAATGACATAGAAAAAGCAACTTCATTTGCAAAAGAATGGTTGAAATCAATTGGAGAAGAGTCATCCACAATAACTGCAAATGAATGTAAATTTTGCCATACACAATCAGTTCCAGAAGATATGGAAATTGAAATTATGACTGATGGGTACTCTATTTCAAAGATGGAAGGATGTCCAAATTAAAGCATGCATGCGCCAAAAACACCTGCTGAATCACCCAATTTATTTTTCAAAATAGGCGTATCAACTAAATCTGAAAACACTTTACTGTAAACAGATTTTTTTCCCTCAGTATACAAAAAATCAATATTTGATAAACCACCACCTAAAACAATTGCATCAGGATCCAATATGTCAATTACATTTGCAAGACCATATCCAAAGTTTTCTAAAAATTCATCTTTCCATTTTTTGCCATATTCATCATCAGTATTAGTAACAATTTCCTTAAGAGATTGCGATTTTCCTGTAAGATTTGTCCAATGATTTTCAAGTGCAGGACCACTAATGTAAGTCTCCACACAACCATGTTTACCACAATAACAAAGATTACCATTACGGTGAAGTGTATGATGTCCCCATTCACCTCCAATGTTTGTTCTTCCAGAATGAAGTTTTTTATTAATCACAATCCCTCCACCTACGCCAGTACCAAGAATAACACCAAAAATTAAATTAAAATTAATTCCAGCACCTAAAGTTGCTTCAGCTATTGCAAAACAATTTGCATCATTTTCTATAGATATTTTTGTTCCAAGTTTATTTTCTAAATCTTTTTTTAATGATTTGCCAATGAGACATTGTGTATTACTATTTTTAATTAATCCAGTTTGTTTTGAAATCGCCCCAGGTGTACAAACTCCTAATGAAAAATCAGACACATTTTTGGAGATGTCTAACACCAAAGAGGATATAGAATCTAGAATTTTTTGATAATCATTTTGAGGTGTGGGAATTCTTTTTCTTTTAATAACACTAAAATTTTCATCCAGTAAAACAGCTTCAGTTTTAGTGCCACCTAAATCAACACCAAGTTTGTACATCAATTAATTATAAAATTAGAACACTCAGGTTTTAACTAAAATTTTATCCCATGCCGCCGGGGGCGCCAGAAACAGCGATAACATCATCAATTCTAAGAATCATGCATGCTGCTTCTGTAGCAGATTTAATTATCTGTTCTTTTACGACAATTGGTTCTACAACATTAATTTCCATCATATCTGCAATCTTCATATTTCTAGCATCAATACCGGTCCATTTATGACCTTGATTTTGTTTTGCTCTAAGATTAGCCATAGTATCAATTGGATCCATTCCTGCATTTTCAGCAATAGTAAGTGGAATTGTTTCTAATGCTTCAGCGTATTTTTTAATCGCAAGTTGTTCTTTTCCATCAAAATTATTAGCCCATTCTTTGAGTACTGAGGCTGCGAATGCTTCAGGTGCACCACCACCAGCTACAATTGCTGGTTTTTCCATAACATCTTTTACAACCATTAAAGAATCATGAATTGAACGATCAACTTCATCAATTACTCTTTGTGTACCACCACGAATTAGCATTGTAACAGATTGTGGATGTTTACATCCTTCAATGAAAACCCATTTGTCAGATTCAACTTTCTTTTGCTGAACCAAATCTGCAATACCAAGATCATTTTCTGAAAGATCATCAAGATTACTAATCACACGTCCGCCTGTGGCTTTAGAAAGTTTAATCATGTCACTTTCTTTGACACGACGTACTGCCATAATACCATATTTTGCAAGATAGTGTTGTGAAATATCATCAATTCCTTTTTGACAAATTAGGACATTAACTCCTACATCGTGTAATTTATCAACCATAGATTTTAACATTCTATTTTCTTCTTCTAAGAACATCTGCATTTGTGTAGGGTCAGTAATTCTAATTTCTGCACTTAGTTCAGTTTTTTCAATTTCTAATGCTGAATTAACTAATGCTATTTTTGCATTTTCAATTTTTGTAGGCATTCCACTATGAACAATTTCTTTATCTAAAACAATTCCTTTAATGATTTGTGTATCATCAATTGAACCGCCAGCTTTCTTTTCTACTTTAATATTGTCAAGGTCAACAGAATAAGCATCACCTTTCTTTATTGCAATGCTAAGAACAGCATCAACTACAATTTTAGAAAGTAATGCGCTATCTTCAGAAATTAATTTTGATTGCATACTTGTTATAGCAATTTTTAATAGAGACACTCTATCATCAGGCTGAATTTTCTTTGCCAAGCCTGAATAAATTTCAAGTGTTTTATCAGCTGCAGCCTGGTACCCATCAATAATAGTTGAAGAATGAACATTTTTGTTAAGAAGATCTTCTGCTCTTGCTAATAATGCACCTCCAAAAATTACAGAAGATGTTGTACCATCTCCTACTTCATTATCAACAGTTTTAGCAATTTCAACCATCATTTTGGCTGCTGGATGCTGAACATCAATTTCTTTAAGAATTGTTGCACCATCATTTGTAATAGTTACATCACCTAAGGAATCAACTAACATTTTATCAAGACCTCTAGGGCCAAGACTGCTTCTAACTAATTGTGCAACTAGTTTTGCTGCAGCAATATTATTTTGTTGAGCATCTTTACCTTTTTGTTGTAACGCGCTCTCTTTGAGAACTAAAACCGGTCCATTTGGTCCTTGTTGAATTGATGCCATTTAGATTCAGCTTCAATCCACTAAATCCCCCTTTTTAACATTTACTTAGTAGATCGGTGAAATGTAAATGTGTTTTTTTACATCAATAATTCCACCAGAAAGAATTCTAACAGATGGTAGAGCCAAAAAAGGTAAGAATAATGGAATTAAGTGGGGTCTAGAAAATTTAGAACCTGAATCAACAATAGTATTATTGATTTTTTCAAAATTGGATAAAACTTTTTCAAAAGAATCTGTAGAAATGATACCACCAAACTGTAAAGGTAGTGAAGCAATAATTTTTCCAGATTTCACTACAACAAGACCTCCTTGATTCTTGATGAGATGATTAGAGGCAACTGCCATATCAGAATCATTTGAACCAATTACGATCATGTCATTTTCATGGAAACTCCATGTCGAAGCAAAAGCACCGATATTTGCACCAAAATTTTCAAGAAATCCTATAGAATGCTTTTGATTTCCATAAATTCTATCAAATGCTGCAACTTTCCAAATATCAGAATCTAATGAAGCAGAAACATGACCATCTTTAGAATGAAGTTCGGCAGAGCCTATCTTAGTAATAATTTCAGTTTGCATATAGATGGTATTTGCAATAACATCTTTCTTTTTTGATTTTATAACAAAGTCATTTTCAGAGAATTTTTTTAATTTTACAGTTTTTTTAATCCAAGGTGAAATTATTTTTTTCTTGATTAATGTAACTAATTGTCCATTAGATACTACAAGTTTGCCCCCAACAAAGACTTTGTTTGGTTTGAATGATTTTAAATCATCAAAAATTAAAATATCTGCCAATTTTCCAGGAGCAATACCACCAAGATCTTTTCCCATGTTATAATAATCAAAATTATTTTTTGATGCCATAGTAACTGCATCTATTGGCTTTAGACCAAGTTTGATTGATTCTCTTATACAGTGATCTATATGACCAAATTTAGATATATCAAGTGGATCAAGGCCATCAGAACAAAACATTAACCGATTAAGATATGTTCCATGAGACAAAACATGTGGAATTATTTCCTTCAAATCACGTCTAATAGAACCCTCTCTGATCATTATCCACATTCCAAGACGTAATCTTTCTAAAACTTGATCAAAATTGATTGGTTCATGACAAGATAGGATTCCAGATGAGACATATGCATTAAGTTTTTTCTCACTTGCACCAGCAGTATGTCCATTGATTATGCAATCACATTCCAACATGGATGAAAGTGATTTCATTGTTTTTGGGTCACGTGAAGTAACTTTGGTCCAAGAAAAAACTTCACCTAATCCTAGTACATGTGGATGCTTTACTGCAGATTTTTCTTGTGATAATGATAATGATTTACTACTACTAAATTTTGCATCTACTGGAAGACCCCCTGGAACTACTTGAAAAATTCTGATTGGAAGATTCTCACCAAGTTTTAAAAATTCTTGAAAACCACGATATCCTGCTACACTTACAATATCAATAGGATCAGAAAATAGAGATGTTACACCACAAAGTAGAGCCTTTTTTGCAAATTCAGATGGCAAAACAAATTGATCAATATGTAAATGCGGATCTGCAAAACCAGGACTAACATATTTTCCATTTACATCAATTACAATAGTTTTTGAACCAACAGTATGTGTAGCGTCTGGACCAACATACGCAATTCTATCATTGACAATAGCAATCTGAATTTTTGGAATTATTTCCCGAGTATAGACAGACAATAATTTACAATTTTTTAAAATCAGATCGGCTTTCTTATCACCCATCGCTACAGAGTTAAGAGATAAGATCGAATTTGCTAGGCTCGAAGTCACTTCTTTTAATTGAGTTTTGCGCCTATTATAGATTCAATGCTTAAATTACGGTTGGGGAGGTTTTGTTGATATGAACATCCCTAAGGTGATCAGAAAGTTTTGTGCAAAATGTAATGCACATACCGAACAAAAGATCTCCATTTACAAGGCTGGAAAAAGACGTGGTTCTGCTGCTGGTGAACGTAGACACGCAGAGCGTAAAAGAGGATATGGTGGACAAAAATTTCCAAAATTAGCAAAACCAGCCAAAGTTACTAAAAAAGTTACTCCTATTATGACATGTACTGTTTGTAAAAAGAAATACAATAAAAAAGGCGTTAGAATTAAGAAATTTGAGTTGATAGCAGCATGAAGAAAGATCATATTGAAATTCCGAAACCATCTAGTAAGTTTCAAAAAGTCAATTGCAATGAATGTGGTGAACTACAAATAATTTATTCACATGCATCAACAAAAGTCGCATGTAATTCCTGTGGAAATACTATTTCAGAACCAACTGGATCAAAAGCCATAATTAATGGTAAGATCTCAGGCAGTGCTGAGTAATTCATAATCTTGTTTAGAATTTAGATTAAATGCAATTCTTTTATCATCAATTATGATATAATTTTCAATCAAATTTTCCAGAGAAGAAATTTTCTCTGAATTAACCAAAGAAATTCCAGTGTAATGACATGTTTGACCATTAAAATCAACAGAGAAATCAGACTCTAGACCAAGAGTGCTTAAAAATTTGTTAGTTACAAGAATACTAGTCCAAGTTTTTTTAGCATCAAATTGTTTGATTATTGTTTTAATTATTTCTTCATCAAGCAATGGTAAATCACCAGAAGTAACTAAAACATGATCATGAATAGTTTTTAATGTTGAATTTAGATCTTCCACATAACCAATCCCTGAAGTATCAAAAGTATCAACATCGTTTTCTTCTAATAATTTTTTTGTTTTAGGAGAATTGCAACTGGTAACAGCTATAATTTTTGAAAAAGATTTTGAGTTTTTTAATGAATCAATTACATGAAGAATTACAGGTTTTTTATATTTGAGTAATAATTTTTCATCATCTAAATTCATTCTAGTACCTTTACCACCAGCCATAACAAGTCCAATCATATTGAAACAAACACCATCAAAGAAGCTAATCTAGTGAATTCGTTAGTAGCTCCTAGTACATCACCAGTAATGCCTCCAAAACTACGAGTGGATAAGGCTAAGAGAAACATAGTCAAAACAATAGTTACACCAAGCATTATCAAACCTGTAGTTTCACCAATTACGATTACAGGAATAAGCATAATGAGAAATGCAGCTAAAATCTTTTTCTTGTCTTTCATAAATTCAACAAACGGAGAATTTGAACCTAATGAAGCTGATTTACCTAAACTAGCCATCAAAACCATTGAAAATTTTGCTAAAATTTCACTAATCAAAATTGCCTTAAACAAATCAAACCCACTTGTAAGAGAAAGGGTAATTATCAAACCAATAATGTATAACACAATTGCAACAATACCTGCTGAACCAGTAGAAAGATCTTTCATAGCTTTGAGTTTTTTATCTTTTGAACCTTTTACCATCAATCCATCTGCAAAATCAGCCAAACCATCTGCATGATGTATTCCAGTAATGATTGCAATGGATGCAACAACTAACAAGCTAACTAACAACGGTTCTAAGAAGAAAGATAATCCAAAACCAAATGAGCCAATCAAAAGTCCAATAGCAATTCCAACTATAGGAAATAGGAACATGTATTTTGCAATATTATCTAATGAAGCATTTGATGAAGGAAAAATTGTTAAAAATGAAAAAACAGATCCAATTTCTTTAAACATGTATCCACCATCCTACAAAAGATAAAATAGAAATTATTGGGATAGTGATTATTCCAAAGAAAAGTACAGAAGTAAGTTTCATTATAGATATTGCAGAATGTACATGTTCTTTTGTTAGAATGATTTCACCATCACCTAGTTTGTAATAATCGATTTTTTCAAATTTTGTTTCCAAAGCTCCCGCTAAAGCAGCCATAGGATATCCAGCATTATGACTTTCAGTTTTTTTGCCATCTCTGATCATTATTTTGTAGGATTCTTTCCAATTGTTATGTAAGATAGCAGCAGAAATGATCATTACCAATCCTGTTAATCTAGATGGAATGTAATTTAGGATACTGTCACAGGTTGCTGCAAACCAACCAATATTTTTGAAAATATCAGTCTTGTATCCAATCATTGAATCTGCGGTATTAATCACACGATACACAAATGCTCCAGGCAATCCAAAAAAAGCATAGTAAAACAAAGGTCCAGTGATTCCATCAACTGTGTTTTCACTTATGCTTTCAAGTACACCTGAAAGTACATGATTTTTGTCTAAATTCTGTGTATTTCGCTTAACAATCATAGATAGATGATTTCTTGCCATATCGAGATTTTCCTCATCCAATGATTCCAAAACAGATTTTGCATGTTTTTCCATTCCATGAATAGCAATTGTAGTTTTTAGTAATAATCCACCAACAATTACAGAAACAATCAATGAAACATAATCAATAGTTATCAAAGTTATTCCAATATTCAATGCAAAAAGTAGTAAAACTACCAAACCAGAAGTAATTGTAACAATACAGATACCACCAAATTTTTCTATTATAGAATATTCATTTTTTGCTATGGGAGTAAATTTAGCAATTAAAGTTCCAATCCACGATGTAGGATGATATTTATTTTTAGGATCTCCAAATTTAAAATCAAGTAAAATAGCTAAACCAATTATAAAAAAAGATTCAATGATCATTGTAACATCTTCTCTATAGATTTTATATCAATATTTGATTTGACAGTTTTTGCCAATTTATTTAATTCATCATCAATTTTTGAAATATTTTTCTTAGTCCATTGAATATCTTTAGGGTTAGCATTAAGAGAATCTTCTTCAGGTAAGTCTAATTGTATTAATGGAATAGTTCCTATAACAGGTATCTTTGTAATATTTTTGAGTTTTTGAAATCCAGGTCTCAATACATCTAAATCTCCTCTGAATTTATTAAAAATAAAACCTTTTACTAGTTTTTGATATTTTTTTTCAATTAAAGCCATCGTTCCAACAAGACTTGCAAAAGAACCACCTCTGTCAATATCTGAAACCAATAATACGGCAGCATTGGCTTTGTGAGCAATCCTCATATTTGCAATATCAAATTTTTGTAAATTAATTTCAGCTGGAGAACCTGCACCTTCTAAAATAACTAAATCATAGTTTTTCTGTAATGTTTTAAGAGATTTTACTGCAATATCAATTCCTTTATGATTTACAAATTTTTCATAGTATTCTTTTGCATGCATTTTCTTGTATCGTTTTCCATTTAGATATACAATACTGTTGTAATTTCCTATTGGTTTTAGCAAAATTGGGTTTAGATCAGGAGTGATTTTACATCGTGAACCAATAGCCTGAATTGCCTGAGCGCGAGATATCTCAAATTCAGGCGTAATATATGTAAAATTTGACATGTTTTGAGATTTGAAAGGTGCAACCCTGTAACCTTTATCAGAAAAAATTCTGCAAAGTGCTGCTACCAATATTGTTTTTCCAGCTCCAGAAGAAGTACCTTGGATCATTAAAGATTTCATTTTATTTTCTCCAATGCTTTTACAAGTTTTAGATTATCTTTGTGAGATTTAACAGCAATTCTAATATGATGATTATTTAATCCTCTAAAATTTTTACAATCTCTAATCAAAATTTTGTATTCAAGTAATTTCTTTTGTAATTGAGTTGAATCTTTTATTATTTTTACCAAAATAAAATTTGTTGAAGAATTATTACAATCAAATCCATTTAATTTACTAATTTTATTTGTTAAATAATTTAGTTCTTTTTTAATTACAAAATTTGATTTAATAAGATGTGATTTATTTTTAAGAGCAGCATTTGCTGCATCTTGAGCTAATGAATTTACACTCCATGGAATTTTTATTTTTTGTAAAATTTTAATAATTTCTTTTGAACCTGCTGCATACCCAATACGAATTCCTGGTAATGCAAATGATTTGGTCAACGAACGTAAAACAAATAGATTTTTGTACTTTTTAACATACGATATTATTGATTCATTGGATTCTGGAACCATTTCTATAAAACATTCATCTACAAATACAATTGTAGATAATTTTTTTGCTTTTCTAATTATTTGTAGTAATTGAGTTTTTAATAATAGTTGTCCTGTAGGATTATTTGGATTGCAAATAAATACACACCCGTTTGTTGGGATTTTTGAAATAAAAATATCTAGATTTTCAGATAAATTCATAGTTTTAAAATATGAAATTTGACATTCATTGAGTTTAGCTACTGTTTCATATTCTTGAAAAGTTGGAATTGGAATCAATACTTTAGTTTTTTTAGATAAAAATGCAAAGCAGAAATTATAAAGTATCTCAATTGCCCCATTCCCAACTATAAGATTTGATTTTTCTAAGTTTGTGTATTTTTTTAGGCTTGAAATCACTGTTGATGAACTAATGTCTGGATAGTGTTTGATATTTTCAATGTTTTTTTTGAGAATTTTTTTTACAGATAATGGAGTTCCTATAGGAGATACATTTGAACTAAAATCAATGATTTGTGAATCAATGCTTTGTGAAGGATTTCTTCCACCATGAACTACAGGTACATGTCTAATAATTGATGATTTTATTTGTATTTTCACAGTTCCAAATAGAATTAGTTGATTTAGTATGTTTTGCTAATCCAGAAAACGATTATTAGTTGAAAGCGATCAATAATCAAAATATGAGTAAAAAAAGAGTGGCAATAATTGGAGTTACAGGTTCTGTGGGTCAAGAATTTGTTCAATCGTTGAATAACCATCCATGGTTTGAAATTACTCAAATTGCCGCATCTTCACGTTCAGCAGGAAAAAAATATCAGGACGCAATTAAAGATGCAAATGGAATTATGGCATGGAACGTAGAAGGAGAAATTCCAGAATATATCAAAGAAATGACAGTTAAATCAGTTGATGAACTAGATGTATCTCAATTGGATCTTGTATTTTCAGCAGTAGAATCAGAAGCCGCCAGAGATATAGAAACTAAGATGGCAGTAGATTTGCCAGTTATCTCTACAAGTTCTGCTTATAGATATGAAGATGATGTACCAATACTAATTCCAGGAATTAATGATGAACAAGCAGAATTGCTTGAGATTCAAAAAAAGAATAGAAATTGGAAAGGTTGGGTAGCACCATTACCAAATTGTACTACAACGGGTTTAGCAATTACATTAAAACCATTACTTGAAAAATATGGAGCAAAAAAAGTCATGATGACTTCAATGCAAGCAATATCTGGTGGTGGAAAATCAGGTGTCTCAGCAATGGCAATTACTGATAACATTATTCCATATATTCCAAAAGAAGAAGGCAAAGTAAAATTAGAAACAAGGAAAATTTTAGGCAAGCTAAAAGATGGAAAAATTGAAAATGCAGATATTAGAATTAGTTGTACTTGTACCAGAGTTCCTGTGATAGACGGGCATACAGAATCAGTTTTTGTTGAGACTTCAGAAAAAATTGATCCCGCAAAAGCAAAAGAGACCTATGAACAGTATAACAAAGATATTTCAGTAGCTGGATTACCATCTGCTCCTGAAAAGTACTATGCATTTCATGAAGATCCAACTAGACCTCAACCAAGAATGGAAAGAAGTGTTGGAGATGGAATGACTACAACAATTGGAAGGGTGGAAACAGAAGAATTGTTTGATAACGGTTTGAAATACATGTTGTTCTCCCACAATAAAAAAATGGGTTCAGCAAAAGGAGCAGTTTTGTTAGCAGAGATGTTATACAAAAAAGGCAAGATTTAGATAATTTTTTGTAATTTTTACAATAATAACTTTATAAGATCCAGAAATATATATCGACTCAGGTGTTTTAGACGGCAAAAGTAGATGATTTGGATTTACAGATTTTATCAGAATTATCTAATGATGCCTCAATTTCAGTCCCTCGTTTATCAAAAAAAATCAATGTTAACTCATCTGTAGTGTATTCAAGAATTAAACGATTAGTTAAGAGAAAACTGATTGAACGTTTTACAATTGTTGTTGATGATAAAGAACTTGGATATGCTGTTAAAGCAGTAGCTGGAATTAATATTGATACAAAACAACGAGATCATATTATTGAAGAATTATTTAAAATAGATGGAGTGAGAGAAGTTGCAGAAGTTACAGGTAGATTTGACATTCTAGTTACAATATATTCAAAATCATTAGATCAAATGCATAAAATGGTCTCTGAAAAAATTGGTAGAATTGAAGGGATTCAATCCTCTGAATCATTTATTGAAATGAAATCACGAATGAAAGCAATGCCATATATGCCATCAAAGGATAGTAACTGATATTGCAAAAGCAAAAATCTGAATCCAGAGTAGCAGTATATTATGAATTAACAAAGCCAAAAATTTGGTATTTACTAGTTTTTACAGCATTTGGTGCAGCACTAACAGCTTCCAATATTTACAACATAGAAATATCTCCAGCAACATGGCTTTTGATGTTATTTTCAGTTGCATCTGGTTCAGCTGCTGCAAATACTTTAACCAATTATCATGATAGAGATATTGATGCAATTATGGAAAGAACAAAAGATCGACCTTTACCATCAAAAAGAATCTTTCCTGCAGTAAAGGCAAGAAACTTTGGATTAATATTAGCAGGCATCTCATTAGTTCTAGCATTTGGAATCTCTTTTACTACCACATTAGAACAAGGAGTATGGGCAACTGCTTTCATAGCATTTGCATTAGTAAACAATATTATAATTTACTCATATATTTTAAAACGAAATTCAAGAACTAACATAATTTTAGGTGGATTATGTGGAGGTTCACCACCAATGATTGGTTGGGTAGCAGTAAGCATGTCAGATTTATGGACAATGGGTCTCGCCATGGCAGGTTTAGTATTCATTTGGATTCCAATGCATATTTGGGCACTTACTTTACATTTCAAAGACGATTATAACAAAGTCAATGTTCCAATGTTAACTGCAGTACAATCAGAAAAAACATCTGTAAGAGCTATTGCACTTTCAACAGTTGTAATGGTATTATTTTCAATTGCACCATTTTTCATTACAACTCAAAGCGGTGACGAAATGGTTGGAGCAGTATATCTATGGACAGCAATTGCTTCAGGTGCTCTGATGTTAGGATTATCAATATGGGTTATGATCAAACCAATGGAAAAAGCTGCCTGGACATTATTTAAATTCTCTAGCCCATACTTGGCAGTATTATTTATTGCACTAATGGTAGATTCTGCATTATAAAATACTCCCTTTATCATCTAAACTGTTTAGTTCTTTAGTTATTTTAGAATGATTTTCCACTAGGTTTTTGAGATCAGTTTTTAATTCTTCAGAGTTCCATTCAGATGAAATTAGAGATGTTAATTTTGCAACAATTCGCCACTGGATATTATTTTGATCATCTATTAATTTTAAAAATTGTTTTCCTTTTTCTTCATCATCCATAATTTTTTGGCATTATGCAATCATAAAAAGTTAGCATGGGTAATTATATAATTTCAAAGTTTTATTAGTAAATAACATGTATTTTTTCTAATGCAGTGTAGTATTTCAGAATGTAAAGAAAAAGCAATAGAAACTGTACAAATCAGTTTTAAGGAGACAAGGAATCTATGCAAAGAACATTTCAGATTATTTAAAAACAAAGATAAAAAACACAATCCAACATTTTCTAAGGCATCAGATTTTTAGCACCCTCAAATATTTTCACATAATAAAATTATTGAAAGATTTAACATCTACTATTTTTAAAATAGATCATGGTAGCCAAGAGGAAAAGTGTACCTAAAAAGACAGTGAAAAAAACTGCTTCTAAGCCTAAAAAACAAGTTACAAATTCATCAAAAAAATCAGAATTTGAAAAAGCTTGGAATGACTACAATTCTGCTTTGAGTGGTTGGAAAGATTCTCTTACACAATGGCAAAAAGCTACTAATGAAACTTTAATGACATATCATGATGCATGTCAAAAAGCATTAGAATCAGATGCAGAATTATTAAAAAAAGTTAGTTCAAGTTGGGAAAATACTTGGGAAGAGATTGGTCCTGAATACATTAAACAACAAACAAAGATGGTAGAAAATATCTTTAAAGAAACCAACATAGAATCAATTAAGAAATTCAATGGACAATGGGAAAAATTTCTAAAGACTTCTGGAGATGATTCAATAACAGCATATCAAGAAGCTATCAAAAATTTCAATCAGGTATGGCAATCAGGTCAAATGTGATTATTAACAATATCACATAACAAAATTTTATTTTTTCATTTTAACTATTCTGAAAACTTTGCAATCACATACTGAGTAAATTCCTTCAATCGTAAATTGACCGTTTTTCATAATAGTTTTTTCTAGATTTTTGATAGGCCTTTTTGTCTTACACCTGACACAATAAGCTTCTTGTAAAGAATGTTAGGAAGTTTTAATTTTGATATTATCTGAATTGTGAAGTTTATTTTCTATCTTATCAAGTTTTTTGTTTTATTTTTGTAATGTTTGAATTATTTTATGTCCAACATCTACTGTCTCTAGTTTTTTATTACAAAAAATAATGATTAGTTTCTACTAATTAAGCAATAATTTTTACAGTATCAAATATGAGATAATAAAAATTCCATAATACTAGTAAATGCAGAAAAATATTTGAAAATAGGCATAAAAAATAGGGTTATAATCAGCACAATGCAACTGAAATAAATGGAAATTGTGATTGAACCATGGAAAAAATTGATTATTCATGAAGTAATTGAATACAAGTTTGAGGATTGGGTAAAACAAATAGCTTTTAGCACACGTTCATCAGGAGGTGGAATTCCCACTATGCAATGGACAAATGGAATAGTTTTCTCTCCAGCAAATTTCCCTACAACAAATTCTACAGTTGATGAACAATTGAAAGGTACATTGCATTGGTCATCAGTATCATTTGCAATTAAAGAGAAATTTGAAAAACAGATTGTCAAAGAGAATGCAACAATAAATTTAGTTGATGTTAGTGTTAATAAAATTTTTAAAGAATTAGCTACTAGTTTAAAATTACAATCTAAATATGCTAATTCAGAATCTAGTACAACCCAATGAATATTAGAGAAACAATAAAAAAATATGAAATTTCTTTAAAACAAATTAAACAATATGATTCTGATCATTTTATGTAAATTATTTTTTTGATCAATACATTAGTTTAAGAAATAATATAATTATATGAATTTTTGAAGAAGCTGACAGAAATTTTAGATTATTTTTAACTGAACCAATAACTGAAGAAACCTTTCATCAAAAATCAAAATTAAAGAATGATGAAAATGTAATTAAATTTTCAAAATGGTTTAGAACAAAATACACTAAAGAACAAAATAATCTATATCCAAATTTTATGAATGACATATGTAATTTTAAAAATAAATTTAAAAAATTACCTGATGTTAAAATTATGATTAGAGCATTCGATAGATACACAGATGACATTAATCAAGAAATTAAAATTTCTTTAAGTAATAAAAAATTACGTTCTAAGGATGAATTAGAAATTGAAATAAAAAGATAATTACCAATATTTTTAAAAATTATTAATCATAAAAGACGGGAAAAAAATGAGCCTAAAGTTGAAGAAAATCAGGTTATAGCATCTACATTTTTGGATAGTGAAAATGATGAAAATATTGAAATTGTTTACGCTGCTGAAATTTACTTCCAGTAATGAAACGATTAGTGAAAGAATCAAGGAAAAAAATTAAAGAATTGACTAGAAATAATTAAGAATTTAATCTATAATTTAAAAATTGAATTTTCTGATTTAATTTTGACTATTGATAAATATGAATAGCCATGATCAAAATTATCAGAAAATTCTAGATCTTGGCCTTGATTTCATTGATATTTAACAAAATGCTTAGTAGGCTCTGAATCTAATTCAATGTAATTGAAATTATAGTATACTTTATCCATTACTAGAGAAGTAATGTATCCCATTACCCAAGATTTTTTGTGAGGTAATGCATAAAATATAAGATTTTGTTTTTCTGGAAATTCTGGATCATTTGTTAATCGAGCTAAACTTCCTAAGTCTTTTACCGGGATGGGATGAAATTAATCAGATATTTTCTTTGATTTCACACGTAAAGATGAAATTTTAGATTCCATATGAATAATAGGAGCATAAAGAGAATTGATTTTTGTAGATTCGACAACATTACAAATTTCTTTTCCAGAATTAATTTGATATGAAACATATCTTCCGGATTTCTGCACTGGTACATAAAAAATCAACAATGTATTTACAAGGATTAAACCACTTGAGATAATTCTAGTACCATCTAGTTCTTGAGAATAAACTCGCTTAGGATACGCTTGTAATGAACATGTAAATCTTGCTAAATCATCAAAACTAGATAATTCTACATAGCATTCATTCTGAGTAATTGACACCAAAAAATTGTAAATGAATCATGGTTTTATTCTTTCCATATTTGGATAATCTTTTGTTTAGAATTTTTTCTATCAAAATATTCCATGATAAAATGAAAAATGATTAGTTTGCTAAAAACAATCATGGAAATAAAAGATAGCACATGTTCTTCTAAATGAAACAAATATCCTGTAACGCTTATTGCAGTCATAATTTCTATTGCAATCATAATTTCTATTGCAGTCATAATTTCTATTACAATACATGTACAAAAAAAGAGAAATTTTTCTCTCAATTCAACAATTTATTAGGATTTTGGCCACATTGAAGTCCAAGTTTCAGCAAATTTTTTCATCATTTCGCCGTAAACATTCATCTGTTCTAAACCAGATGAGCTTAGAGTTTTTTGCCATTGTTCAGCAAATTGTTTGAAAGTGGATGCATTAGTATCATTAAGAGCCTTTTGCCAATTTTCACTAAATTCTTTGAAAGAATTCATTCCAACATCATTAAGAGATTTTTGCCAATTTTCTCCAAATAATTTCATGGTTTCAGCGCTTGATTCAACATTTGCTTTATCCCAAACACCATTGAATTTTGATTGCATGTCTTTACTTGCATTTTGAATTTGCTCAAAAAGAGATTTCCAATTTTCAAGAGATTTTGTATATTCTTGCCATAATGAATCCCATTCATTATTTTTTGTTTGATCTGACATTAATTAAAGAAAGTTTTCATTATTCTTAAGTGGATCTGTTAAATCAGAGAAGTTATTTTTGGCGATTTTTTAATCTTGTATCCATTCGAATTTTGCCTTCTTCAAATTTTCTTCGGTCATCATCTGTTTTTAAAGCTAATTTGGGAACGGGTGTAGGTTTTCCATTTTTATCAAGAGATACAAATGTTACAAAAGCAGATCCAGTAACAGTTCTAATTCCAGTTACAATATCTTCAGCTTCGGCTTTAACTTCTATTTCCATTGATGAATTATGAACATAATTTATCCTAGCATTTAATGAAAGAACATTTCCAACAAAAACAGGTTTCAAAAAATTTACACTATCCATAGAGATAGTAACTGCATTTGATTGACTATGACGTTGAGCAACAATTCCTGCCACCATATCAATATGTTTTAAAATTTCACCTCCAAAAACATTTCCTGCTGGATTTGCATCAGAAGGGAACATTCGAACAATTACTTCAGCATGAGACTCTGAAGGGCTTTTTTCTCGCATATTGGAACTTTCTGATGACATTTTTTATCTAATTATCATTCTCAATTTAATTGAATCAGTTGATTTTGATTATTTGAAATATTTTTCGAGTTTAATTTTATCAATTTTTGGGATTTTGGCTAACTCAAATCCTTCTGGACGTTTGGAAAAAGACCTAGTTGCATCAATGCCCATTTTAGCAGTTTGTAATTTTTGTTGATCACTTGATGGATCCAAGCTAGAGCCACGAACATTTTTAATAATAACTAAATCTTTATCAGCTTGAAACCTTGTGGCCATAGCATATTCTACGGATTCAGCATTATTAGGATCAATGTCTTCATCAACTACGGTCACTTGTTTCAATGAACGATGAGACTCGAATGTTTTTTGAATAATTTTTTTAGGATCTGAATCATTTTTCTTTTTAATTTGTACTACTGCATGTAACCAGTTACATCCACCATTAGTCATTGAGACTTGTTTGGTTTGAGAAAATGATTTTTTCAATTCTCCATTTAATTTTGATTCAATGGGCATTCCCATCAATAATCTATGTTCTGAATATCCAGCTAAGACATCATGAAAAATTGGATTGTTTCTAAAATATAGATTTTCAAGCTCAAAAACAGGTTGTGATCTTTTATGATCATATGTCTGAAGCATTTCAACCATCCATTCTGGATGAGTTTGATCACGAAGGATTTTTCCTTCCATTACAATTTCTGAACCAGATGGTACATTCAATCCCGAAAATGGTAATTTTGCTAAAGTTAATTTTCCACCAAGAAGAGAATTGGCAATATCAATCTCATCTTTCCCCCAGTCGGCTTGATATGCACCAGCAATTAAAATTGCAGGATGAACACCTACCGTAATAGCAATTTTGAGATCTTCATCATGTTCTTTTGCATCTATGAAACACCTGTGAAGATGTCGCCCTTCAACCATTCTTATTGAAAAATGAGTTTTATCAATTGGCATTAATCTATGAAAAGAAGAATTCTGTTTTCCAGTTTCAGGATTTTTTGCATATGCAATTGATGATGTGATAAAAGGGCCTGATTCTTTTTCAAAATGAGTCACAATAGGCATAGAAAGAAGGTTTTTTGACTTGTTTTCCATAAATTTCCCTGAAGAAATTATCTTGGGTTTTTTAGCTTTTTTAATCGCTGAAATTACTTTTTCATGTATATTAGATTCGGAGCCACCAACAGCTACACCAAATCGTTTTCGAGTTCCAACTAAATTAGAAATTAATCTAAAATTACTTTCTTTAATTTTTTCAAATAATATAGCATGAGACCCGTCAACCTTTGCTGTGATTCCTGCAATTTCATATTTTGTTGAAACAGTAGATTTTACCGTTTTGAGTTCGTTAATTTTTTTAATTTGTGAAATGTAACTTCTTAAATCACTCATTCTCAATCATCTCCATAATTTCAGACATTAAGGCTTTTGCAGAATTTGATTCTAAGGGTTTTTGAATAAAAGTAGAAACCAAAGCAATTCCCCTCATACGAGTACTAATTCGTTCAGCAATAAGTTTTAGAAAAAGAGATTCTGATCTAGATGGAATAATAGTAGTTGTAATCGGGGTAGGTCCAGTAGCTAATGAAACTACCATCGAACCTAATTTGTTAGAACCTTCAGTAACAGAAATAAAATAACCATTTTCAAATTTTTGAATTTGTAAAGAAAAATTACGACTCCCCAAATTTACCATTTTATGGAAAAATCCATTTAGAGAGGTCAATGAGCTACGGGCAAATCTTATGCTTTTATTGCTATTGATTCACTTTTCTGAGAAGTTACAACTTCAGGATTCTTCTTGCAATTTTTCTCATGTTTATCTACAAAAACAAAGAGTTTTTCACAATGTGTGCATGGAGTTTTTACTTTAGTTGTTATTTTAGATTTAGCAATTTTAGCTTTAGCAATTTTAGCTTTAGCAATTTTAGCTTTAGCAATTTTAGCTTTAGCAATTTTAGCTTTAGCAGTTACTTCTTGAACTTCTAATTCAATTTCAGTAGCTGCTGCAGCTTCCATAGAATCAGCTTCAACTCTAGCACGTAGTTTTGCTTTGTATTTCAAATTACGTGGTTTTGTTCTTAATCTATATCCACAACATGGACACCAAAGTCCTTCCCATTTGATGAATATTTCACAAATTTGGCATCGACGTTGTCCAGAAGCATATCTTCCAGTGCCAACAGGCTTTTGCGCCTTATATCTAATACAAATTCCTTTACAAGTCATCTTGGTATATAATATAGAATTTATAACTATATAAGTATAGATCGATAAAATTCACATAAAATATCAAAATTAATTGTAAATATTTCATTTTTTATCCCGATCAAAATTATTATTTTCAAATAAAAACATAAAATCAACAATAAATATGTATAGCTTATTTTAAAACAATATTTTTTGAATTTTTAACATGTAGTAATATAGATGTTTAACAAAAAAATTCATTTTTTTTTAAAGAAAATGATGAAAATTATAATCTTATCATACTTTCATTGGCATATAAAAAAACTAAGAAAATTTGATTAAATTAGAATTTTTGTAAAAAATAATAAAAATTACTAATTTGAAACTATCTAAAACTTTGTCATCAGTCTAGACTTTGATGTAATTACAATTACACTGACTATTGTAACTAGTATTATCATTGCAATTGTACCAAACTCTGGAACAACTTGAACAGTTGTGATTAAACCGGTTGTGGTCCAGATATCTTCTTGTCCTGGAAGTCTAATTCCAATACGTAAATTCTGTAAGGGATGATAATTCAGGAAAGGAAATGAAATTCAGGTTTATGCTTTCAAAACAGTCGATACTACATGTTTGACTGCTTCATTAAAATTTGTATCAATGTTTGACTTGATTTTAGATAATTTTACATCACCCTCTTGAGTGATTTTTACTGATTCAGCAGTTGCCTTATCTTTTGAAGCATTGATAATAACTTCAGCTTCTTTAGTAGCCATTTCACGAGTTTTTTCTAGTAATTTATCAATTTCAGTGATAGCCTTTACAGATAATTGTTTTTTCATATCCCCTGCTTTGCTATTTAGAGAATCTAAATCATCTTCTAAGATATTTAGAGATGTGATAATTCCTGTGACTTTAGATTCAGCCATACTACTCATTATGTTTTAAATCTGATAATCCATTACTTAAATCATTCATTTGTTAGGCATACTAATGAAATATTCTGAGATTATCCTGTTGTTAAAAGTAAGATAGCTCTGGCAAGATCGCCTTCTGCTTCTTCTAAAGCACTTTTGGCCTTTTCTTCATCAACACCTGCTTGTTGGCTAACAAGCAAAATATCTTCTTCTGAGAAAATTGGAACCTCCAATTCTCTTTCTTCATAACTATCAGCAGTTACTGTGAAAATAGAACTGTCTTTTGCTTTCATTTCAGTAACAGAAGGTTTTGAAATAATAATTTCTTTTTTATCAGTTTTAATTATTACTTCTTGAACATTAGATAATTCGTTCATATCCAGACCCATCTTATCCATCATTCTTCGCATTTCGCGGTTTCCTCCTCGCATCATAATCTTATTTCCTCATTACGACTTTTTAAACTATCTCTAACCTTTATGGCCACACCCCTATCAAAATCACAAATCATTTCAGATGATAAAATTGCCCTGCCAATTGCAATTACCTTATTTTTGAATAATATAGGAGTGTCTGCAGATATTTGGACGTTTTTTCCACATGAGATAACATGTTTGCAAAAGACTGATCTACCTTGCTCCACATAGGGGGCAGCATCAGAATTTATTTCTACACAATTTTCTTTAAATTTTTTATTTTTCAATAATATTTGAGCAAAATATATACTAATAGATAGACTTCCGTCAATTCTCAAAGTAAATAGAAATTTTCCTTTATGAGAAACTGTTCGTATTCTACCAGTTTTCCGAGAAAAAGTCATTTCAATATCTTTTGGTAATAATTTAGATGTACCATTTCCAAATAATGCATCAAGAGAATGTTGAAGTTTAATGATATGATTCAATACTCGTTATAGAATTTTTTCTAAATATTAGTTCAGTGCTAGTCTATATTATAAGGATCAAACTATATAGAATAGAATTTTTCCTTTAGATTATGGAAGATAGGGGGGAGACTAGAAAAATCCAATTTACTGGAAAATCATCATACATAGTTTCATTACCAAAACAATGGATTACAGAATTAGGTCTCAAACAAGGAGACCAAATTAGAATGGTTCGAAAAGGTTCATCAACATTAGAGCTTTATCCACCAAAATTTGAATCTCGAATTCAGAAAAAAGAAGATGCAACCATAGAAATTGAAGGAGATGAAGAAGCATCATCGATTGTTAGAAAATTAATTTCGTTGTATTTTTTAGGATACAAGATAATTAATGTAAAACCAAAAAATGGTAGATTAAGCGTTTCTCAAAGAAACTCAGTGAAAGAAGCAGTAAAACGAATGCTAATGGGTTCTGAAATAATTGCCGATTCTATTGGTGGTATAACAGTACAAGTTCTTGTCAATCTATTAGAATTATCAGTAGATGGTGCTTTCAAGCGAATGCTTCACTTGGCAAAATCAATGTCGAGTGATGCAATTTTAGCTGTAAAAGAAAATAATTTAGAATTGGCCCAAGAGGTTATCAATACAGATGATGAAGTAGATAGATTTGGATTTTATATAATTCGACAATTAAAGATTGCAATTCAGAATGAACATATGCTAAAAGAGATGGGTTTCAGAAATGCTAGAAATTGTCTAGGATATAGACTAATTGTGAAAAATATAGAGAGGACAGGAGATCATGCTGCATTCATTGCTAAAGATCTAATTGAATTTAAAAAACCTATAAAAAAAGATATTTTACAAAAATTTGAGGAAATGAATGAGTTTTGCCTGTCTGTTTTAGATGACGCATGTCTTGCATTATTCAAAGAAGATTATTATCAGGCTGAAAAGACCATTGTTAAAATTAATCAAATTACTAAATTTGAGAAAAAAGTAAGAGACGCTTCAAAATCGTTAAAAGACGATGAGGAAATTTACAGGGTACGAAGAATGACTGAAAACATTAGAAGAGTTTCTGAATATGCTAGTGATATAGCTGAAATAGTTTTGAATATGAATATAGAAAAAACACTGAAAAAATATGATTAATTCAAAATATATCCAATACAATTATCTTAGATTGAATTAAAAAAAGGAATTAGAATGAATTCTGCAATTTTAATTACATATGATCAAGAAGATGCAATAAATGAGGCAAAAGGGTTGTGTGATGCAGCAGGATACGAGGTAGTCCATGTAATAACACAGAATTATCTTCAGAAACCAAAGTATGGCATTAGTGGTGGAGTACTAGAACAATTACAAGAAATAGCAGATAGGGTAAGACCAGATGTCATAGTATTTGATGAGATTCTAAAACCAAGTCAAAACTATAATCTTGCTACAGAATTACATAGAGAGGTATTAGATAGAGAAGCATTGATTCTTGAGATTTTTGAAAGTAGAGCTTCAAGTGCAGAATCAAAATTACAAGTAAAATTAGCACAGTTGAGATATGAAATGTCAAGAGCTAAAGAGAAAGTTAGACTTGCAAACATGGGTGAACAGCCCGGATTTATGGGAATAGGAAAATTCGAAGTTGATGTGTATTACAATGACATCAAACATAGAATGCAAACAATAAGATCAAAACTCGAAAAAGCTGGAAAACAAAGAGAGCTTCATAGAAAGGGAAGAAAGAGAATTGGATTTAAGACAATATCACTTGCAGGTTACACTTCTTCAGGAAAAACCACATTGTTTAACAAAACTACAGGTGAAACAAAAGAGCAAAGTAAAAAACTTTTCACAACTCTTACTACAACTACACGAAGAGTGATGATAGATCAAGAACCATTTTTAATTGCAGATACAGTTGGTTTTATCAGTAAACTTCCAGCTTACATGATTGATGCATTCAAATCAACACTAGAAGAATTGGTACATACTGATGTAATTATTCTGGTAATCGATATTAATGATTCAATTTCTGAATTGAAAAAGAAATTTTCTAGTTGTATGAGAACTTTAAATGAATTAGGAGTAGAACAAGACAAGATAATTTATGCTCTAAACAAATCAGATTTATTAAAAAATGAAGAAATTAAACGAAAAGTTGAATATCTTAATTTAACTGAAAATAAAAAATTAATTTCAGTTTCTGCAAAAACTGGAGAAAATATTGCACAATTAAAAGAATTAATCAAAGAAATTATAGAAAGTAAAAATTTTCATAAATCAAAAAACAATTCGTGGAAAGGAGTCGATAAAATATTTGGTAATTGAAGTAATTAGAATTGGACAACGTCTAGTTAGAGATGACCGGGTAACAACACATGTTGCACTTGTTTCAAGAGGATTTGGTGCAGAGCGAATTTACATGACTGAGGTAAATCCAGAAATCAAAGATACTGTTGAAAAGATCAATAATACTTGGGGTGGTAATTTTGAGGTTGTATTTATTGAAAAATGGAAAACAATTGTGAAAAAGAAAAAAGATGAAGGATTCAAAATTGTTCATCTTTCAATGTATGGTGAAAGTATCAATGACGTTCAAGAAAAAATTAGAGGAGAAGAAAATCTGTTGGTTGTTGTAGGAGCTGAAAAAGTTCCAAGAGAAATTTATGAATTAGCAGATTATAATGTTGGAGTTGGTAGTCAACCTCATTCAGAAATTAGTGCTTTAGCAATTCTTTTAGATCGTATCCAAAAAGGCAAACAATTTGAAAAAGAGTTTTCCAATGCAAAAAGAAAAATCATTCCTACCAAAAATGGTAAAAATGTGCAAGTAAAAGAAAGAAGGGATTAATAGTAGAAAATCAGGAGTCATTAGAGTTGGTAGACAAATACGAAGATCCTTTTGTTAGAATTGCTTCAATGATTGGAGGAGATGAATACCTCAAAGTAGCAAGATCTCTTCTAAAAGCCGAAGATGCTACTGATGAAGAAATTGCTAGTTCCACAGGTCTCAGAATTAATATGGTAAGAAAAGTATTGTATGATCTATTTGGAAAATCTCTCATTACAGGAATTAGAGTTAAAGACGAAAGAAAAGGATGGTTTGTCTATAGATGGAGAACTAGAAGAGAAGAAGTAGAACATTTTATTGAAAGTCAAAAGAAGAAAATTGATGAAAGATTACAACAGAGATTAGATTATGAAAATGCTGGAGATTTCTATCACTGTGGAAACGAAGATTGTCCTAGAGTAACATTTGAAGCATCTCTTGATGGAATGTTCAAATGCCCATCATGTCAAAATGTTTTGAATCTAAAAAAGAATGATAAATCTAAAAAAGCATATCAAAAGAAAATTGATGAGATCAAACAAGATATGCAACAGACATTTTGATTAGACCAAAATTTTAAAAACTAGGTTACTAGAATAAATAGGAGAAAATCGTCAGAAGATCCTTGAGTCAAATCACTACGGTAAATCCAGCTACAGGTGAAGATATTGCAAATTATTCTCCAATGGATAAAAATCAAGTGTTTGATTTAGTAGGAAAAGCAAAGAGAGCATATCCTGAATGGAAAAAAGATTATGAAAAACGCAGAAGTTACATTTACAATTTAGTTGAATATCTAAAGAAGAATAAAACAGAACTTGCAAAAGTAGCTACAACTGAAATGGGTAAACCACTCAAAGAATCAATTGGGGAGGTTGAAAAATGTGCATGGGCTTTAGAATTTTATGCAGATCATGGTGATAGTTTTCTTGCTGATGAAGTATTAAACACAGATGCAAGAAAGAGTTTTCTAACTTTTGAACCACTTGGTGTTATAGGCTCAATTATGCCATGGAATTTTCCATATTGGCAAGCATTAAGATTTGCAGCTCCTTGTCTAATGGCAGGAAATGTGATTGTTATGAAACCATCTAGAATAACAATGCAATCAGGTATTGAAATTGAAAAAGCTTTTAGCGAATCTGGAATTCCTGATGGAATTTTTCAAACTGTAGTTGGAAGTGTAGAATCTGCAAATCACCTTATAGATTCAGATGTTAATGCTGTTACTTTTACTGGTAGCACTAATGCAGGTGCAAAAGTAGGTGAAAGAGCTGCAAGACATTTAAAAAAATGTGTTTTAGAATTAGGTGGAAGTGATCCTTTCATAGTATTAGATGATGCAATTATTGAAAAAGCAGCAGAAGGTGCTGTCAAAGGCAGGTTCATCAATTGTGGACAAAGTTGTGTTGCATCAAAAAGGTTTTTTGTTGGAAAAAATATTGCAAATGAATTTATTGAGTTATTTATTAAAAAAGCATCTCAGCTCAAAATAGGTGACCCAATGTCAATTGAAACGGATATTGGACCATTATCAAGTAAAGATGGTTTAGAAACAATTTCTGGAATAGTTGAAGATGCAAAAGAAAAAGGTGCTGAAATTCTTCTTGGGGGTTCTAAAATAGAGGGAAAAGGATTTTTCTATAAACCAACAATTCTGAAAAATATTAAACCAAATATGAGAATAGCACAAGAAGAAACTTTTGGACCAGTAGCTCCAATTACAATTGTTGAAAATGAAAGTGAGGCAGTAAAATTAGCTAATGATAGTGAATTTGGTCTAGGTGCAAGCATTTGGACAAAAGATCTTGCTAAAGCAGATAAAATGTCTAGACAAATTGAATCAGGAATAGTAAGTGTCAATAATGTAGTAATTTCAGACCCACGAATTCCATTTGGAGGAATAAAACATAGCGGATTTGGAAGAGAATTATCAAGATATGGTATGTTAGAATTTGTAAATTTGAAATCAGTTAGATTTTATGATAATTTAACACATCATCATTACGTAGAATAGATTGTTTTTGAATTTTGAAATATTAGTCCTTTAAATCAGAATCTTCCTCTAAATTATCATCTTCTTCCTCTAAATTATCATCTTCTTCCTCTAAATTATCATCTTCTTCCTCTAAAGCAGAATCTTCTTCATCTAAATCATCATCATCTTCATTACATTCCTCTAATTGAACATGTGTTGGATGTCCATCATCTCCAAAGAAAATCTCAATGCAAATATCGGTAGCTAAAGTAGGTACTAAAATTTCAACAAGTTCTTTAGGAAAATTTCCTAATCTACTAGGATCTGATGAATATCTGTAAGTAGTGATTTCATCTTCATGATAAAAATCAAATTCAATATCCCCGTGTGTAAATTTTCTCACTGCAGTTACTTGGCCAAATATACTGTGTAGCAAATCTAACTACCTTGCTGAGAAACATCTTTTGTAAGATTTTCTGCTAGTTGTTCATAGTGTTCTCTAGTTTTTCCTATCTCATCAAGTTTTGATTTTTCAATTTCATTGAGTTCTTTGTCAATCTTTTCTGAAACATATTGTAATCTTGCTTCTGCCATCATGAATAATTTATTATTCTCTTTCCACAAATGCTCAGTGATATGTTCAACATATTGTTGCATGTCACTCACTAATTTTATAGAATCACCTGATGAGAGATATTCTTTTGTTGACACTTCCATTTCTGCACCGATTTCTCGTGAACGTTGATGATCAATTAACATCATAGCAATGGGCCCCATATTGGTAGGTAAACCAGCTTGCTCTAAAGCTGGAAACAGTGACTTTTCTTCTTTACTGTGATGACAAACATCTGTAAAGTTTTTTGAAAAATCAATTACTGGTAATAATATTGATTCAGGAATCTGTTTACCATCATTTAGTAATTGAATAGTAGATTCCATTGCTTTGATAACTTTTTCTATTAACTCGTGATCGCGTCTTAATGATGTAGTAGACATAATTAATTAAAATAAAATCCAATATCTATATCTTGGTGATTTTAAAAAATAATTAAAAGATAGAAATTAGTTAACGATGATTTGTTAACATGTGGGTTTAACGATTAGAAAGACTATTTGATTTTACAAATATCCAAATCTTTTTGGTCATTTCACTTGGTGCAATTGGTTTCTTACCAAAGACTTGTTCTACAGTTTCAGAACGTCCTGCAAAACTGATTGCATATCCACCAAATGCTGGTTTTTTACCTTTTGATTTAGTTACTTTCTTTTTTGGAGCTACTTTTCTTTTTGGAGCTACTTTTCTTTTTGGAGCTACTTTTCTTTTTGGAGCTACTTTTCTTTTTGTGGTAATTTTCTTTTTTATTGCCATTTTCTTGTAATTTTATTTTAAAGATCGTATAATAACTTACACTTTTTGATAATTCAAAACAAGATGATTTTTGAGCCTCTTGACAGATTTAAGTTGAAGATTGGAAGATTTAGAAATATTATCAAATCCACTACCTTGAACAAATGATATTGAATTATTTCCTCCAATTATGAATGGAGAGAGAGTAATAATCAATTCATCAAAAAGATTTTGTTTAATAAATTCCCAATTTACTGTTCCACCACCTTCAACTAATATTGTTCTGATTTTTTTCTCTGAAAGTTTTTTTAATAAAGATTTGATGTTTACAAACTTTTCTCCAGTAATAATAACTTCAACTGGAAATTTATTTAATTTTTGAAGATTAGATTTTGTAATTTTTTTTGATACAGCTATTATGGTTGGAACTTTATTAGATGTTTGTAAAATTTTTGATTTTGTAGAGATATCACCTTTAGAATCTAATATTATTCTAATAGGATTTTTTCCTTTAGTATAACGTACAGTTAACAAAGGATCATCACGCATTAGAGTGTTTTTTCCAATAATTATTGCATCTACTTTCGTTCTTAGTTTATGTAATCTACGCAAATCTTCATGGGAAGAGAGTTTTGAATTTCCTGTTCTAGTAGAAATTTTACCATCAATAGATATCGCTGCACTTAGAATAACATGTGGCTTATATTTTTCCATGTACTATTTTTCCTCCAATCATTACAGCCTTTATTGCAGATTCAGATGCTCTATGAACAATTGATGCGTGTGGGTTATGCATTGGTTCTAAATCTAATGCATGTTTATCTAAAAATATACAATCAGCAATTTTTCCAGATTCAATACTTCCAATGTTTCTATTCAAAATTTTTCCGCCGTTTACTGTTGCCATTTTAAGAATTTCTTTTGCATCAATTCTTTTTTTGTGTAACCCCATAGTTACTTTCCAAATAAAATCCATTTCCCTAAACATATCGGGAGAGTTTATCATCACATTATCTGTTCCTAAAGCTAGAGTACAGCCAGATTTTTGCATCAAATCAATGTCAGGAATCCCTTCAGCAAGAGATGAATTAGCTCTGGGACAAATTACAATACCTCTTATTTTTTTAGATGCCATTTGAAGATCAGATTTTGAAGCATATGTCATATGAACTAAAAAATCAGGTTTTAAAATTAAAGCCCTAATTGTTTCAGATTGTCCAGTGATTTTTTTTGATTGGGTGATGCTTTGTTTGGTTTCAGCAGAATGAATTGCTCTAAGCTTTGGTATTTTTGAATAATAATTCAAGACAGAATTACTATTTTCATTTGCACCACTAACACCTATACCATCACATTTTTTAAATAATTCAAATAATTCAGAAGATTTCGTACTTGGAAACGATGAATTTTTTTTAATTTCTTTGGCATTCTGATAAAATTCCATTCGACCTAAAATAATTGAACGTAAAGGAACATCATTTAGTATTTTTTTTAATAAAATGACTCCATCTAATCCCCCTTCTCTGAAATCTACAAAAGTAGTGATTCCTTTTCTAAGCATTGAGTAACAAGTATTTTTCATAAAATTTCCTAAAATCTCATTTGATGTATTTTTTAAAATTTTTGATTTTACTCCAAAGACAGGATGAATTTTTTCATCAACTGTATTGTTTAAAGAAATATCTTTCCCAATAGAATCTCCAATATGTGTATGAGCATTGATGAATCCAGGGATCATCAAGAGCCCTTCACAATCGAGAGATTCTTCTTTTAGAATTGGTTTAATTTTTGATTGAATTTTTTTAAATTGGTTATTTTGAATTTGGATATCTGTACTTAAAACAAAATCTAAATCTTGGCCAGTTAAAACGCTAATATTTTTAATTAACATGGTAATTCATAAACTTCAAGTTTTTCTTTTCCTGAATCTCGAATTTCGCGTATAATATCAAGGGATTTCGTAGCTAATTTTACTGCCTCTCTACCAGTATTTGCATTACCAATTCCACAATTCAATAAAATTTCATCATCATTTTTTACAATATTGATAAAATCTTGAACAGATTGTTTTGCTTCATCATTTGATACTATCATAAAATTATCACCACCCATAAAAAATGTAAGAGAATTTTTTTCTAGAAAGTATTTAGACATTTTTGAATACAATCCAAATATTATTGATGTAATTTCATAAGGAGAATTAGTTTTTCTTTTCGATGTAAGATTATCTACATCTAAATGCATTATTGAAACTTTTGAATCAAAACCATCATAAACAAAACCAAAAATATTATGTTCTGTGTTTAGGATAATTTTATTTTTCTTTCCTTCATATGCTTTTAAATTTGCTTTAAAAGGTGAATTTCCATAACCAATAGATATTGTTAATCTAACTTCAAATGATTTTTTAAGAATTTTTTGGATTTGAATATGATCATCTAAATCTAAACCATTTGAAACTACAAAAAATTCATCTGCTCTATTAAGAAAAACTATACAGTTTTTTTCAGAAAATAACTTTTGTACTTCTTTGTAAATAGATGCTTGAAGCATTTGGAGTTCATGTTCTCTATCACTGCCAAGAGTTAGTGTCCAAGGACCATATTCTGTAATTTTTAAAATGCTCAGTTGAATCATTTTTTAATCCTTTTTAATTCATCAGAAATTTTTACAACAGCTTCTACAGCACGTTCTGCAACGGGTCGAATTCTAGCATAAGCATGTCTTTCCTGCATTCCAGGACCTGAAATTCCTAAAGAAACAGGCTTTTGATATTTTAATGACAAATTTGTAAGGGCTTGGACTGCTGCATGAGATATAACTTCATCATGTTTTGTTTGTCCTTTGATGATGGCACCTAAAGTAACTACAGCATCAACATCTTTTTTCTGTAATAATGAATCTACTATGATAGGCATATCATAGGCTCCTGGAACCATGCAAGTGTAAGATATTTTTAATTTCATTAGATCTGCTTTTTCTTTGGCAATAGCAAGCATCCTAGATGTCACTTCCTCATTGAATTCAGAAACAACTATTGCAATATTCAAAATTAGTTCACCTTAGCGTATTCTAAAAGCTCTTTTCCATCAATTAGTGGAATTCCATTTTGCTTTGCAAATTTTTCAGCCTTATCCACCGATAACGCAGTATATGTTTCAGCATCCATCATTTCACATATTGCTGTCACAGGAGTTAAACCTGCAATTTGTGCTAAATAAACAGACATTTCTGTATGTCCCTGTCGTGCAGCTAACAAACCTTTGGATGCAATCAATAAAGGAACATGTCCTGGAGTTTTAAATGATGATGCAAATTTTTTCTGTTTATTTTCAACATGATAGATTTTAGCCATTTCATTAATTGTTAGTGCTCTATCTTTATCAGTAATTCCAGTATATGTTTGATAATGATTTACAGATAAAGAGAATGTAGGGTGATCACCGTAAGGTGCTAATCCCATAATCATTTCTTTATTTGAAATTGAAGATTCAGCAAGAATTTCATGCATATATTGTAAATCAAGAGATGTCGCAAAATTATTTTCTAATGCAATGCACAACAATCCACCTGCATTCTGTCGCATTCTTGCAACATGTTCAGGTGTTACAAATTCTGCAGCTACAACCATATCAATTTCATTTTCTCTTCCAGCAGAATCAAATAATAGAATAAATTCTCCACGTTTCAAAAATTGTAATGCAGAATCAAGAGACATAAGAAAAAACTTCTTAATCTAATTATAAAGTTTACTAAAAAATTGGTAATTACCATTAAAATTGTAGATAATTGGCTTTACTTTAAAATGTATTTTCCAAGAATATCAGTTTCAATATTAACTTTATCGCCTATTTTTTTGGTATGAAAATTTGTTACATCAATAGTATGAGGAATCAGAGACACTGATGCAAGAGTATTTTTGATGTCAACAACAGTTAAACTAATTCCATCTATTGTAATAGAACCTTTTTTCACTACAAATTTAGATAGTTTTTTTGGAATTTCAAACCATACTTGTACTTCTTTAGGTTTTTTTAGAATTTTTTTAATTATAGCAACTCCATCGACATGACCTAAAACAAAATGCCCTTCAAGTCGATCACCTGCTTTTAAACTACGTTCAATATTTACAATTCCTCCAACTTTTAAATTTCCAAGATCAGTTTTTTTTGTAGTTTCTTCAATCATTTCAAAAATACAAGAGGATTTAGAAAGTTTAGTTGCCGTAAGGCAAACACCATTTAGAGCAACACTTTGTCCAATTTTTAATCCCTTTACATGTTTTCCTAAATTTACAGTCATTTGAATATCACTTCTGTTTTTTGTATTTTTAGAAATTTTTTCTACTTTTCCAATTCCTTCAACAATTCCTGTAAACATTATGGAGTCTATTGTATTTGTGTATAAAATGATTTAGATGTCAGATGGGTTATTAGATTTTTTAAATTCATCATCACAAAATTGATGGAAAATAGAACACCTGTTTTTTTTAGCATCATTTTTAATTTTTTCCATATCTTTATTGAGAATTCCTTGAGCAGCTAAAAATGATTCATCAGCCATACCTAATTTTTCAAATAATCGTGATTTTGCAATTGGTAATTCTTTTAATTTTGAATCAATTAGTTGTGCTCTATCATAGTAATCAATAGCATCTTGATAATTACCTAGATGACTTAAGGAGATAGCCTTATTCATTAAAGCCGTAATATCTTTTGGATCTATTAGAAGTGATGTTTCATAACATTCAAGAGCTTCTTTATGGCGATTTAATTCATTTAGAGACAACCCCATACTGTTTAGAGCCCAAATATCTTTTGAGTTAGTTGAAAGAATTTGTTTGCACAATTCTAAAACTTGTTCATATTGTTTCAAATTTTCAAGAGCAAAAATCTTATTTTTTAGTGCATACGTATCAGAATTTTTTATTTCTAAAACTTTATTACAATAATCAATTGCCTCGTCGTATTTTTTTAGATAAATTAAAGATAATGAAATATTTTGTAATGCAACCATGTCATTTGGGATTTTTTCTAGTAATTTTTTGCAATAAGCATACATCTCATCATACTTTTCACCATTAAACATCCTAGTTATCACATTTGAAGGATCAAAAAGATCAACCATTTTACTATATTTATTAAATATTCATTATCTTTAATCTATTCTAATTAAAACAGAAATTTTAAGAAATAAGTCTATTTTAAAATTTTACGTAGTGATTCGTTTATCACTTTAGAATAACTATATGACGACTGTTCGTGTTGAATCATTTTTGCTTGACGTAATCTCAGTTTTTTGTCAAGATCATCATCAATCATGATTGTTACACGTTTACTCATTTGTATCTACTAAATTGTATGAATTTTTCAATATAAGAGTATATGAAAAATTCCAAAATTGGGAAATTTTATTTATTAATGATAGAGTTATGGGAACAAGTTTACTAGAAAAAATACTCATTTTGTAAGATCGAGAAGAGCTTTTGCTTGTTTGAAATGTACCTCATCAATCATTTTTCCTTCTACAGTGGTTGCACCTTTACCTTTCTTTATTGATTCAAGATAAATTTTGCATACTTTTTCAGCCCAAGATATTTCATTTTTGTTAGGATGGAATAATTTGTGGACAATAGATATTTGATCCGGGTGTATGATACTTTTTCCAGTATATCCCAGACTTTTCCCTAATTTACAATCTTTTTCTAATCCTTTAGAATCTTTAAGATCTTGCCAGATAGAATCAATTACTGCAACTCCTGCTGCATGTGCATCCACAGGTATTTTTCTTCTAGAATATTTTTCTCCTTCAGAATCTTTTGTATATTCTACTCCTAAGTCATTCAACAAATCAAATACACCAAAAACAACTGCACAAACTCGCTTTCCAAAAGATGCAATATCAAATGTATTCACCACACCTTCTGCAGATTCAATTGAAGGAATAATTTGAATTGGTTTTAGTTTCCGAGTTTTTTCTAAATCAGATAATATTTTTTCAATTTTTTTCATTTCTTTTACATTGTTAACTTTGGGGATTACAATTCCATCAATGCCTTTTTGTACAATTTCTTTAAGATCAGATGTAATTTTTCCAGAACTTGGAGAATTTGTTCTGACAAAAATTGATGATTCGTACAATTTTCTGGATTTTAATGCAGATTTGATAAGTTTTCGTGCATTTATTTTTTCATTATCCGGAACAGAGTCTTCTAAATCAAAACAAACAATGTCAGCTTGGAGTGTTTTTGCTTTTTCTAAGAATCTGGAATTATTTCCAGGGACAAAAATTAGACTTCGAAAAAGCTGAGTCATTAAATGACTATACGCCTTCTGGCTTTAGTAAGATTTTGCCAAAGAATTTACCTTCAAGCATTTTTGTATGTGCTTCTGCTGCTTGTTCAAACGTATATGTTGAATCGATTTCAGCTTTTATCTTGCCTTTTCCCATCCAATACAATCCTTCATCCATTTCTGCTTTTGTTCCTTGAGTAGAACCAAGAACATTGATGCCTTTGAAGAAAATATGTCTTAGATCAATATTTGCATCATAGCCGGTTGTAGCCCCACATGATACAAGAGTTCCACCATAGTTTAGCAGTGTTAATTGTTTGTTGAAGTGTGTTTGACCAATATGATCAAATGTAAGATCTATTCCAGGTCTAACTCCTGTCTTTGCAGATATATCTTTTGTAATTTTATAGACTTCTTTGTGCCAATCATCTTTTCTATGATCAACGGCATAATCTGCTCCTAGAGATAGACATTTGTCTAGTTTGTCTGGACTTGCAGTTGCTATAACAGTACAATTGTATAGTTTTGCAATTTGAATACCAAAACTACCAACACCTGAACCACCACCCATAATTAAAACAGTTTGTCCCGGTGTGATTTTGGCTCTTCCTACTAACATATGCCAAGAGGTAAGAATTGTCATTGATGCAGCTGCTGCTTGATCATATGATACACTTTCTGGAATTTTTGATACATTAACTTCAGGTAAATGCACTAGTTCGCTGTAGGCTCCCCAATTTGGACCTGTTTGGAATCCCCAAACTTGTCTGTTAGTACAATCAAATTCTCTACCAGAGGTACATTGTTGACATACTCTACATGAAAGATTAGAGTGAGATACTACTCTATCGCCAACTTTGATAGTTGTAACATCATCACCAACTGCTACTACATCTCCTGCAGCATCAGAACCTGATACATGTGGTAATGGTATAGCAATAGGAACTCCTCTCATTCCCCAAATATCATTATAATTCAGAGCAGCAGCTTTCACTTTTATTATAACTTCATTTGCTTTTGGTTTTGGATCATCTATATCCTTGACTTTGAGGATTTTAGCATAATTATCATCTGGTGCATATTCATTGTATACAACGGCTTTCATACGTTTAGTGATTTTTTTGCTACCTTTATATTTTTTCTGTATTAAATACGATTTATCTTAAAATCACGTTTTGGTTGCTGCGTAGATAGTAAAATTTGCTTTAATTGCTCATCTGTAATTTGGCCAGGAATTCTTGATTGTGTAGCCATGCCAATTAGATATTGTTCAACCATTTCAGAAAGTTCAGGTTTCACCATTTTGATATTGTTTAGTCGCATTCTAGCTTCAGGAGTTAAAACTTGTTTTAGAATTTGCTCTTTTTGTGCAGCGAATTCATGATTAGTTTTATCGATAGGAGGTTCGTTAGATTCTGGAAAACTCATTTTAAATCTAAGAATATATTTTTAATTTAGGATTTTCAACAATTAGTTCTTTAAGAATTTCTGTTGATAATCTATCTAGTTTTTGCATTCCTTGTTTAGAAACGATACGCCCTTTCTTCTCAACTTTTTCTAGATAACCAAGTTTTTCTAATCCTTGAATTGCATTACGAATAATTGCACCACTAGCATCTTTATGATGTGCGGCTCCATATCCAGACGGCTTACCACCACCATAATCATTTCTTAAAGCATTAATTCCGATTGGACCATTAAGGTAAATTTTTCTCATAATTGAAGCACATCTTGTTTGCCACCATTCTCTATCTTGAGGAGGTTTTTCTGCATGAGCTCCAGTTTTGACAAATGGTATCCAAGAAGGTGCAGGAATGTCTTCACTCTTTAGTGCTGCAGATAGTCTTTCTATCAATATATCTGCGGGTACATCGTATACCTTTGCCATAAAGTCAAAAACTCGATAATCGTCTTATAAATCATTGAGATATGGTGTCAAGTTTGGTAAACATATTCCTTCCAGAAATTATAGATCTATTAATTGAGTTGAAAGGATTTCTATTATAATTTCAGTGTGGCTTAATTTATGAAAACCTTGAACGTAAATTTTTGATTTATATAATTTCAGATGCTGCCTTTTGTAATCTATTCATTATAGCAAATCCAAGATTAGAGTTGTTAATTTCTCTTACAATAATGATATCTGCATTTTCTTTATCAAATTCTCTAAATATTTTGTAGATATTTTTTGCGATTAGATCTTTCTCATATCCAATGAATTTTGATATTATCAAAGGATTTTTCTGAATAGATTTGTAATTGATAAGTCTTATAGATTTATTTTCTAAAAGTAGTTTTTGAATCAAAGATTCAATCTTTTGTTGTGAATTTTTTGTACTGCCTTTAACAAGTATGACTTTAGCGTTTGGAGAATAATGTTTGTATTTCATCCCTGGTGATTTTGGTGCAATTCTTGATTTTTTTCCTAATAAGATTGGATGATATTCAACATTTTTCAATATTTTTTTTAATTCTGAAAGAGAAATTCCGCCAGGTCGTAATATTGTAGGAATTTTGGATGTCAGATCTAATACTGTAGATTCAATACCAATTCTAGTTTGTCCGCCATCAATTATGATATCAATTTTACCATTTAAATCATCAAAGACATGTTTTGCCATAGTTGGACTTGGCTTTCCAAAAAGATTTGCAGATGGAGCTACTATAGGATGTCCTAAAGATTTAATCAAAGATAATGCAATTTTATTTGATGGCATTCTTAATGCTACAGTGTCTTGTTTCCCAGTTGCAATTTGTGGTATAGTTTTAGATTTTTTTAATATTAATGTAAGAGGTCCTGGCCAGAATTTTTTTATTAGTTTTTGAGTTATTTCAGGAATATGTTTTGCTAGTATCTCTATATCTTGCTTGTTTGCAATATGAAAAATTAGTGGGTTGTCAGATGGTCTATTTTTTACTTTAAAAATTTTTTTAATTGCTTTAGGATTAAGACCGTCTGCCCCTAAACCATAAACAGTTTCAGTTGGAAATGCAACTATTCCACCATTTTTTAAAACTGTAGTACATTTTGCAATAGTAGATTGTTGAGGATTATTCGAGTTTATCTTTATAATTTTAGTTTTCAATATTAAAATTATATATTTTGGATATTAAATTCATGTCGTAAACTTTTCTAGTGTATCTTCAAGGCAGAAGATTCTTGGAGATTCAGCATAAAATTATGAGAACGGAGTTTTAATTTCTAATTTTTATTTTTGAACTATAATTTAACATATGAAATATGGACCATTTCTTTTAATGAGTGGTTTTAAAATTTAGGCATAATTTATGGTTCAAAAGAGGTCTTTAATTAGACTCTGTTGATTTTGCCACTAATTGTATATTGAGTTTAAAAAATTAGTATTTAATTCATAATGCTAACCCAGTGAAGATATTTTTTCCTTAATACCTATCTTGTATGCTTCCTCGATAGTAGATACAAAAATCATACCATCCCCGTCATTACCTCTGTAAGCTGAATCCATAATTGCAGACACTATAGAATCTACTTTTGAATCATCAACTACTGTAGTTATGGTATCAATTCGATTATAATCTGCAATGTATTTTACAGTACCTCTACTTCCTCCTACCATTGGTCTATCTCCATTACCTTTGCCTCTACTTTCTACTAGAGTAACGCCTTTTGCACCTGCATTAAGAATACTATCAATTACTTCCCTACGTCTCATACTAGGTACCATTGCGTCAATTCTTTTCATTATAATTTTCGCATATATCACCATTTAAAAAATTTATCATTATTATTAAAATTTGAATAAATTCATGTTATTTTGCATATTTGATACGCATTATTTTATAAACAATGTATTATGTGTTAAACTGGAAAACCAATAATGAGTTCTAAAAATGATATTTTGATTGTAGAGACAGCCTAGCCATTGGAATGCTTCTAAAAAACTATTCTAAAACTACTGAACTTCAATATCTGAATCTAATTCAGATAAGAGTCCATTCCACCATTTTGGGATAAATTCAGACATAATAGAAACGATTCTGCTTTCTTTATAGATCTTACGTATAGGAATGAAAATTACATTTAATCTGCGTTAGATATAATTTTACGATAAGTATGCCCACACAAGTTACAAGAAATTCTGATTGACTTGATAGATGCTCTTCCTACTCGAAATCTAGAATTTATTCCAGGCGCAATGAATGATTTACATTTTTTACAAAATACCATACTAAGATAATATGGCATTCGAATTTTATGTCTAGTACTAATTCTTCGTGCAAGAAAAGCTTGTCTCTGAGAAAGTTCAGGATTTTCTCTTGCATTAGTAATTGCATTTTCAATGAGAATTTGCATTCTCTCCATTGCAATTTTTCTTACAGCCTGTTTCATAGTATAATCTAAAACTACACCTAAAAATTAGTTCTCATAAGGATTGAAAAATGCAGTCAGCGGGATTCGAACCCGCGTCACAGGGTTGGAAACCCCGAATACTAACCAGGCTATACTATGACTGCAATAAAATAAAAATTTTATTTCCTACATAAAAATGGTTTTTTCGTACTCATAGAGCATTCTGGCAACTACAACATGCCCTTCAAATGATTCATCACCAACAGAATAAAGATCTGTTATTTTGCTTTCAATTAAATCAGAAAAATGTCCCTTTTGAAATCCTCCAACAACAATACATGTATCATCAGTAATTTCTTTTGCAATTTTTTCATATGTACTCTTAGCACCTTTTGTAGAAAAACCAAATACTTTTGTTGGATTTATCTCATCAAGTAGTTCAGAAAATGTTTTTTCTTTAATTTCCAATAAAACATCATCATTTGTTGTAATTTCTTTTTCTTGATATAATTTTTCTATAACTCCTTCAAATCTATGATATGATTTAGGAATGTGGACATTCTTTCCAAAAGATATTACTTTATCATCAAGAGTGTGAACATAAAGTTTCATTTTATTTTGAAGATATAGTGGAATGGTTGTAGCTTCAAGTATTGAAAAATGTACCAGATCGGGTCTTCCTCTTTTCATTTCATTTTCAATTCCTTTCATAGCTGCAAAATGCCATGAATTATCTAATAGAATTTCTGATGGATATTTTCCAAGTTTTCTTGCATGTGAAATTACTGACGGGTGATGTTTTAGTTCAGATGGAACTAACTCTAATGAGGATTCAGATAAAATTAAAGAAATCATTTTAGTTTATTATTTTAATTTGTTTCTTAAATTCATTCCAACTTGATTTAGGATTGCCATCGTTGTTAATCATACCTGCACTACAAATGTAATGACTTAATCTTTCTACTATATGTTCACTAGTTCCGAAACCAGAACCTCCAATAGTAAGAGTATCATCTCCAATTATCGGAGCTTCAACTATACAGGTTCCTTCAGGTCGGTCATATTGTCTATACCAAGTAAAAAATTCTATTTGGGATTCATTTTCAGTGTAAAATTCAAAGGATTTTTTTAGAAATTCTGTTTGTACAGTTTCACTTCCTCCAATAAAATCAGAGGTACTCCAACTAATCTCAAAAATTCCCACTTTTTTGTCGCCTGCCAAATCAAATATCTGTTGTAATTCTTCTTTTGCTTGTTGTGGAGTTTTTACAATATCATTTAACGTATCAACTGGAGAATATGAAAAAGCAACAAAATCACCAATAGATAATTCTGTTACAATATATCGTAGATTTTTATTTAAAACCTGATCTAATGCAAATGCATTTCCTATTTTTACATCAGGGTGTTTTGATTTGATTTTATCATATACTCCATTGAATAATTCTTTATAGACAGGGATATTTTGCTCATAAAATCTGAATTGTGATTCTGTTTGTCCTGCAAGAATTACAGTATCTATAATATCATACCTTGACAATATTTCATCTAACACACTAACAACTCTATCTTCACCTATAGAATTAAGAGGTGGCTTTCCAATCCAATTGGGGAAAGGCCCAAGTGTTTCACCATTAATTATAGAAAAATATAGAGTAACTTTGAGATCATTTTTTTCATTCAGACCCATCAAAATATCTGATTGTTGCCAATCAAATTCCCCACGTACTGGTTCAACTAGATTCCAAAAAAGATAGACATTACTTCTTCCAATTCCAGAATTAGATGCTTGGGAATAAACAGTATCTAATTCTCGTAAGGTAGTTGATTGGTTAGGTGAATTAATTACAAGACCAATTTTTTCATTTGTCTGCTGAGATAAAATAGTATTAGTAGAAATACTCAAACCCAATACAATTGTAGCAATGACAACGCCTATGCCTACAACTATGCCTAGTAATTTTTTATCCATGTAGGTTCAAAAAGAAATGAAAGTAAAAGAGTTGTGATTCTGTTGATTATCCAGAAGTACAACCACTGTAGCCACATTCAATACACATACTACAACCCTCTACAAAGACTAGAGTGTTTTTACATGTTGGACATAAACGAGCTTCAGAAACATTTTCTCGTATTTTAGGTTTAATTTGGATTTCATCGTCATGAATTTTTAATGCTAATGAAGCACCAACTTGGGATTTGATGTATGGATTTGTGATATTTTCATTAACATATGCTGTCATGTACGCACTTGGTGTTACCTCAAATGTCTTTGTTGCATTCTCACTTGTCATGTGAAGAACTTGTTTGTGTCTTGAACCATCACGATATACAGTCATTCCTTTTAGTCCTATTTCGTGGGCAAGTAGATATGCAGATTTAACATCATCGACTGTTACATCATATGGCATGTTGATTGTTTTTGCAATTGCATTTCCAATCCAATCTTGCCATACACCTTGAGCCATTAGATGATCAGCCCAATGAATATCCATTGCTGTAACAAAGACATCTTGCATCCATTGTGGAATTTCGGCCAATCCTTTCACTGAACCATAGTTGTCTGCAATCTTTTCAAGAATCTCATCTGAGTAGAGACCTTCTTCTTTGAGGGCATCTTCAAGAATCTTGTTTGTATAGAAGAATCTTCCAACAGTAACTCTCTTTTCAAACACTAAAGCAAATGCAGGTTCCATCCCGTTTGAACAGTCTGCAATCATAGATAGTGTTCCAGTTGGTGCTACTGTGGTAGTTAAGACATTTCTAATACCATGTTTTTTGATTTCTTCAATGAGTGACTCCCATTCATATGAATGAGATTCTTTTGATTTCTCATAGTAGCCAGATATTGGAATCTTTCCTTCAGGATATTCTGTCTTTGCACAAAGTGTGAATTCACCACGAGATCTTGCAAGTGCAACACTTTCTTCCATAGAATAGTATGTTAGGGCTTCAGAGAGTTTTGATTGGAGTTCATATCCTTCTTGAGAATTATATGGGATTTTCAATCTGTACAATAAATCAGCTACCCCCATTACTCCAAGTCCAATTCTTCTAGACTCTTTTGAGGCTACACTAATTTCTGGTACTGGATAATTATTGACATCAATAATATTATCCAAAAATCTTGTTGTCTTTCTGATAATCTCTTCATATCCTTGCCAGTCAAATTCATAGGATCCATCTGCTTGTCTTTTTGCAAGATTTACCAGATTGATAGAACCCAAGTTGCATGATTCGTACGGATAGAGGCTTTGTTCACCACATGGATTTGTAGCTCTAAGTGGTGCTTTTCTTGCTTTAGCAAATACATTATATTTGTTAATTTGATCAAAGAAGATCAAACCAGGTTCTGCACTCTTCCATGCAGATAATGCAATTAGATCAATTAGTTGATGTGCATTGATTTCTTTAACAGGTTTTCTGTCACGTGGACTACGTAAAATATAGTTACCATCAGTAGTGTTAACAAGTGCATTCCAAAAGTCTTCCCAGATTCCAACACTTACATTGAAATTTTCTAGAACGCCTGGTTCTGTTTTGTTTGTGATAAATTTTTCAATATCAGGATGCCATGCTTCAATGATTCCCATGTTTGCACCACGTCTTTTACCACCTTGTTTTACAACTTCAGTTACAGTATTGATGATATTCATGAAAGATACAGGACCAGATGCAACACCAGAAGTTGATGCTACAATGTCACCTTCTTCACGAAGATTAGAGTAGTTGATTCCAACTCCACCACCTGATTTGAAGATTAATGCTGCATCAGAAGTAGTTTTCATAATTTCTTCCATGCCATCATCCATACCAAGTACAAAACATGCTGAAAGTTGTCCTAGTCTTCCACCAGCGTTCATCATAGTTGGTGAATTTGGTAAGAAATCTTGTCCAGTCATCATTGTAAAGTATTCAGTAATTTTATCTGAATAACTTTCAAGTTTTTTTCCTGCTAGTAATGTCAATAAAACTTTGAAACTTACTTTCATCTGACCTTTGTTTGCAAGGGTCACATAGTGAGTAATTAAAGATCTAAAATGCCATTTATTAAAGAAATAATCTCCAACTTTGAATTTATAATCAAAGGCATCTAGTTTTTCAAGATAAGATTTTGCTTCATCTATATCCTGCTTATTATTTCCAGATTTGTCAAAAATTTGTGAATCATATAGCATATCACCAATTCCGACTAGAATTGCAACTCTTTCAAACATTTGAGTTGGTGATTCAATAATCTCACTTTTTCCATTTCTGAAAAGATATCTTGAGGCTAATACTCTCAGGCAGTTCAAATCAAATTTTTTGGAGACTGGATCAAGGGCTTTAAGATTTAAGACCTTCATTTTTTCATCTCTTAATTTTCTTCTTTCATGTCTGTAAACGATGTATGCTTTTGCAATATCGCTATTGCCGCTATCGATTAAAGTTGATTCTACAATATCTTGAATATCTTCAACTGTAGGTACTCTAGAGCTTGTAAATCCTTGCTCTACTAACTTGTTAACTACATCTGCTGCAAGTTTGTCGGCTACGCCACGGTCGGCTTTAGAGGTGGCTGCCAATGCCTGAAATATGGCATTTGAAATTTTATCTTTATTGAAAGCCGTGACTGCGCCACTGCGCTTACGGATCTCATTGATCGTACTTTCTATTTGTGAATTGTCCATTATAATCTCCCCGCAGAGATTAAAATTTTAGATGGTATAAACTATTTGTCGGATTTTCTCAAAACTTTGATTCAATAAAATTGACAATGCTACAATCAACGTTGGAGTGGTCTCACAAGAGAAATTTTTTATAAATTCATAACGATGATCGTACAAGACTTTTTTCATAACTGATCTGTTAATAGGCAACAATAATCGTTATATCTAAAATTGATCAAAAAGTTTTAAATAATGATCGGAACTAGGTTTTCATTTACGATTTTCAAACAACATAAGGTGACTTGCATTTTGGACACTTGTCATCAAATGGTTCATCTTTGAAACCACATTCACCACAAATTGAAGTAGGTCTAACAGGTTTAAACGAAGGTATTAGTTCAGATGTTTTCTCTATTGATTTTTTAATATCCTCAACTGTTGCATTTTTATCAATTTGTAATGTAACTAGCAAGCCACCATTAAGTAATTTTGAGAGTTTATTACACTCAGAGATAGGCTCACTTTTTGCAGTATAATTAGAAACTTCTGAAGCATTAACTACAATGCCTTGAGAATAGAAATCAGTATCCATGGAATTTAGACTGGAATTTTTGCCGTATTTCTCACCATCAAGGGTTGCAAAACGGGCAGATCCTTCAGTTTCAGTCATAGAAATAGCCACTGTGTCGCCTAGTTCTTTGCCTTTTTTGGCACTAACGTCTACTGCAGTTTCAATGACTTTGTAAAGAATATCACGTCCTTCTTTATTATTTTGGAATCCAAGTATGTTAAAAACAGCCTCTTTGAGTCCTACCAAATTTACAACAAGGGATACAGAACTTCTCTGCATGTATTGTGTATTCTTTGCAAGGATTGGGTTAAGTCCTCTTCGTGTTAGATCTGAGATCGCTTTCTTTCTTAATGCCATAGAAACCAAAGCTGGTTTCATCAATAAAGCAAGTCTTGCCCTAAAGTAAGTTTCGTCTTTGTTTGATTCAAATGCTAATCTTGGAAGATTGATTGAGACAGATTGCAAGATAATTGAAAGAGGGCCAGATACCTTTGTAGAACCATTTGTAATGCCATGACTAGATGTTTGACCTTTAGCAAACATTACTTTTCCACCTAGGGATAGAATTTCGGCTGCTGCTTGTGATACATCAGTAATCTTTCCTTTATCGATATCAATTATTAAACCAATTTTTGGAATTGGTGTAATCTTTGTATAATTTTTGTATGCATTAATAATTGCATTAATTATTTTTGTATCAATTCCTAATTGTAAACGAATTGAAACATTAGTACTATTTTTATTATATTTTGAAGTTGTTGATGAAATTGCAAACGTATCAGTTAATTTTTGTTCTAGTTCTGGAATAGATTTTGAATGTTTTGCAAATAATGGAACTAACCCATCAAGAACAATTTCTTGTGAAGCTTCTTTTGAAAGAAGAGCGATAACTACAGATAGTGAACTTGTAATTTCATCTAATTGTTTTGATGTAGACATTCTTGATACATCAAGATATTTTCCTCCAAGATCAACACCATCTTCAATTAATTCTTTAATGTTAACAAATATTGTATCAGGAATCATGGACCAAATTCCAGGATTAGAAATGTGTAAGTCGCCAGAAAGATGCGAGTCTGCTACATCTTTAGGTAAAACGTTTGTAAGAAGGTGTTCAGCAAATACTCTCTGCCCAGCATTAAATAATAATCCCTCAGCACCATTATTCACATCGTCTAGATTGGAGATCATCTCTTGAACATCATAAACAGGCATACCTAGGCGTGCAAGTTTGTTCCTATATTCTTCATGTCCATGCTCAAGCAGGACAGAATTTACCATTTCTCTAATTAATGCACCAGTTAGATAGGTTGTCTGATATTTGTAAATTCTATTTTCAACTTCTTCAGTAATTTTTTGTGCTAGTTCTAGTGGAAGGCTTCCTTCTCGGACTAGAGATTGAATGATTTTGTGTGAATTAAATTCTTCAATTGATTCAGATGATGTTCTAACATACATCTTTCCACTTTCAATAATTGATCTTTCTTCAATTTGTCTTGCTAAACTCAAAACAAGTTTTCCAAGATTAGTAATAGTGTAACGTCTTTCAGATTTATTTAGTGCAACAAGTGATTGTCTAAGTAATTTTCTCAAGTGATATGCAAATTTTCCACTTTCTTTTTTTGATTTGAAACCAGCCAATGATTTTAATTCAGAATAAGTTAATGGGCCTTTAGAATTTAGAATTCTGAGAATATCAATTCTATTAGGACTTGCCATGACAGAAAAGATCATTCTGACACGTTTTGAGGTAGATTGTAAGATTCCACCTCTCTTTGGATCAGAGTCGTCTAGATCATCATCCGAGTCTAGATCTAATTCAGTATCATCCAAATCAGCATTAATGTCTAGGTCTAATTCCTCTTCGGTTTGTTTCACTGGTGTTTCTAAATTTAATACAGTAAATAAGACTTGCGACTAGATAATTTATTCATACTTTTGATTTAATGTCTTAAAAATAAAAAATAAGATCTAATAAAGATCATTTTTATTTAATTTTCTTGAACATCAAGTGAAAATTCTGATGTAGAAAGTTTCTGTCCACATGATGGACACTTTCCATTTGTTGGATTTAGTACATCTTTAAGAGATTTTAACATTTTCATGGTTGTGATCTTTTCTCCACATTTACCACATGTAATTTCTACTGACATGAATGTGATTAGATATACAAAATAATTAAGAAACGATTTTGATTTTTTTTAATGATTCAAGCAAATTATTTTACTGTTTTTCAATGATGATTCCGCGTTCATCAAAACCAGTAATATGGGCTCTTGTTCCAACAGGTAGTTCTGCAGGGGTAGCAATTCTTGCCATGAATCCAGATATTCTTAAATCTGTATTATCTAGTTGAAGTATAACAAAAGCATATGGAGTGTATTTTTCAAAGCCAGCAGGTGCCACAGTAATTATTGTATAAGTGGCAATTGAGCCTACACCATCTAAAACAACATCCTCAAATCCCTTGCTACCACATTTTAGACAATAATATGCTGTAGACAAATGAAGATAACCACACTCAGTACATTTGTGAGTTAGAAGCTTACCTTGTTTAGCATATTCAATAAGTTGTTCTTCGACAGTCATTTTACACACTTTGGAATATATGAACAGCACAACTTGCACCAGTTGCACCAAAGTTGTGGGTTAAACCAATTTTTGCATTTTTAACAGTTCTTGCACCAGCTTTTCCAGTTAATTGATCAAATACTTCTACTACTTGTCCAACTCCTGTTGCACCAATTGGATGTCCTTTTGATTTAAGACCACCTGATGGATTAATAGAAATGTCAGAATTTAATGCCGTTCTACCTTCACGAACAGCTTGAACACCTTGACCTTTATCAAAGAATCCCAAATCTTCTGTGTCAATTATTTCTGCAATTGTAAAACAATCATGTACTTCAGCAAAGTCAATATCTTTTGCAGTAATACCTGCCATTTTGTATGCATCTGCTGCTGCAATCTTTGTACTAGGGATTGTTGTCATGTGTTCACGTCCTTGTAATGCGGCAGGTGAACCACCTCTACCAGAACCAATTACTTCAATATAGTCACTACCATTTTCTTTTGCAAATTTTTCAGAACAAAGAATAACAGAACTTGCACCATCAGAGAATGGACAACAATCATAAAGTTTTAGTGGACTTGCAACTACTGCAGAATTCATTACATCATCAATAGTAATTTTCTTTTGCATGTGTGCTTTTGGATTTAAAAAACCATTGTTGTGATTTTTTACTGCAACTGCTGCAAAGTCTTCTTCAGTTGCATCAAACTCTGTCAAGTAAGCTCTTGCCATTGATGCAAACAAACCTGGAAATGATGCACCTGCTTGACCTTCATAGAAAAAATCAGAACAATATGCAAAGTAAGTTGTAGTCCATTCAGTTCCTGTGTGAGTTACTTTTTCAACACCAGTAACAACTAGACAATCATAAAATCCTGCTGCAACATTGGCATATGCTTCTCTAAAAGCTACAGAACCACTTCCACACGCAGACTCTATTGATAATGATGGTTTATCTGGAATTCCTAATCTGCTCATTAAAACAGGACCAAGATGTACCTGTTTATCAGCAACACCAAAGACGTTTGAAATGTAAGATGCTTTGATATCTTTTGGAGAAATTCCTGCACTTTCTATGGCTGCAACTGAAGCCTGAGTAGTAATATCAGCAATACTTTCACTTAATTTTCCATATTTCGTACTACCAGCGCCAAGAACACAAACCTTTTCCACAAATGTCACTGACCAATTTCCCTATAAAAATTGTTTTAGTAAATTCATCATAGAAAATGCCAAGAAAAAAATCAAGTCTCAAAACGATTCAGATCAAAAAACCCACAATGAGACACATAGTCAAAACTACAAAGTCAGTAACTAGTATATTCAAAAAAGAAATTATTCAATACTTTGATAGCAATGGATTTCTTTCTTGGTCATCAAAAGAGAGAAAATATATTATTCTTGGAACTAATTCTCCTAAAAATGGACTGGTATCTTGTCCTGAATGTAAATTGGGAGAATTAATGGTCATTAGATCTAAAGCAACAAGAAAACGATTCATGGGTTGTTCAAACTATTATGGTGGATGTAAAGCATCATCACCGTTATTACAAAAAGCAAGACTAAGAGCTACTAAGATGCCATGTGATGTATGTAAATGGCCGATGATAATTTTTCGTTATTCACGAAATCAAAAATGGACTAAACAATGTGGAAATTTTAATTGTGAAAGCAGAAAGATTAAGCCTTCAAAGTAGAATAAATATCAGTTCTTCTATTTTTAAGTAATGGTAAAATTTTTCGTATTTGTTTAACTTTATTCAAATCAATATTTACCAGACCAATTCCTTGTTTCTTTTTCATGTCAAGTAATACTTTACCATATGGATCAACTACTAAACTTCGTCCACAGTAAATATTTCCAACTTGATCTGGTGCAATTACATAGCATCCATTTTCAATTGCTCGTGTTTTGTTAATTGTAATCCAGTGTTCTTCTTTCATATTTCCTTTAACCCAAGCTGATGGTGCTACTAACACTTCTGAGCCTGCTACCGCAAGTGATCTTGACATCTCTGGAAATCTCAAGTCATAACAAATCATCATTCCAATTTTTCCAATAGATGTTTGAACTGGCTTTGAAATTTTTGAGCCTGAGATCATTTTATCAGACTCTCTAAACCCAAGTGCATCATAAAGATGAATTTTTCTATATATTGATATTACTTTGCCAGATTTATCAATTACAAATGCGGTATCATAAACACGATCTTTTGTTCTACTCTTCTCATAAAATGAACCAATAACTTGAATTTTATTTTCTTTTGCCGCTTTTGCTATAGTTGTAACAAAATTTCCTTTAATCATTTCAGCTAAATCAGATAATTGTTTTGATGTTTGAGATGAGTTTGTATAAAACATCATAAATTCTGGAAATGTACAAAGTGTTGCATTTTTAGATGCAGCTTTTGATATGTATGAAAGAATTTTTTTTAAATTAACTTCTTTGTTAATTGATGCTTTGAATTGAACTACTGCAACTTTCACGAAATTGATTTAACATATGACAATAAAAAGATAAACTTGTGGTGCAAATGAGAAATGTACCATTTTCTTATTATATAAATTGGTTCTAATAATGATTAATCGACCATAAGGTGCTTATTCATCCTGATATTGGACAGGGTTTATTCCAGTCAATTTTTTAATTAAAAATAATTAAAGTTGGTTTCCTGCTAAAAACCAATTTTCTTTAGGATTGTCCTCAAAAACAACGATAACATGACTTTCTTTTGTTTTGAGAATTTCAACTGCTGATTTTGTGATTGCTTTTGCGTATTCGTCTTTTTGTTCCTGAGTTCTACCAGGATACATTGATACTGTAATCAAAGGCATACATTGTTCAGAATATTTCAGCGATTTATTCTTTCAATAGTCTGGTCTGTAACCATATCTTGTTCCATAAGTATAATCAGAACTATGTGTTTTCTTGTACAGATATCCAGTTGCAAATCCTATTGCAAATCCTCCAATGTGAGCCATATATGCAACACCACCACCTGCTACACCAAAACCACCTATGAAAAAGGGTAACAGATTTTGAAAAATTAGCCAAAATGGCAAGAACCATCTTGCTTGAATATGCATCATTCTCCAGAAAAATCCCAACATAAGAAAAGTAGTAATTCGAACTCTAGGAAAGATTGCTAAATATGCACCAAGTACACCAGATATTGCTCCTGATGCACCTACTGCAGGAATAGAACTTGTTGGATCTATTACAATGTGAGCTAAACCTGCACCAATTCCCCATCCAAAATAAATTAAAAGAAATTTTGCTTTACCAAACTTTAGTTCAATGTTGTCACCAAAGATCCACAAAAATAACATGTTACCACCCAAATGCATCAAACCACCATGCATGAAAATGGAACTAAATAATGAAACGTATGGCATGTCAGTACATGAAATTCCAGGTTGTATCACAGATGAAAAGCCAGTAACACAACTCGGTACTGCACCCCATTCAAAAAACATCAATGCAGCTTGTTGATTAGAAAATTCCCAAAATTGACCAGTAACAGCTATTTCATATAAAAATATTATAACATTTATGATGATTAAACCAATAGTTACTTTTGGTTTGAATCCTGGAGGATGTAGATTTTCATCTCGTAATGGAAGCATTATGATTTAGTTTGATAGAAATTTGTATAATAAGATTATTCAATTTTGAATTTATAAAATTCCTTCTTTGATCAAAAACTAAATTCATTGAATGAATCATCATCGATTGCATCATCTGTCCACCAGCCTGCATTGTTTTTTATCCAATATGGAATCTCTGAGAAATCTAAAGTTTTTTGCTGAGTTTGAGGAATTACAATAATATTATTTTGTATTAAATATTCAAGTCCAATAAAGAACCAAAAAAATTCTTATCAATTTTTTTCTTCAACAATAATAGAATCAGAATCTTCTGACACAAAATTAAAAACTATGAATCCATTATCTGCTTTAAATTCCTGTTCAAACAAAAATGTTTCACCACGTTGTGATTTTATCAGAAAAATAACATCATGTAATGTAATTTTAGAATCAAAATCAATCATAGATATGGAAATCTGTTGATCATCACTTGTTTCAGGATCATTTTTTAAAGATAAAATTTCTAATGTGTCTTACTTTCCATTAAATTCTATAAATGAAAAGTTTCACTATCTATACCATTACCATATGTATAATCAATTACAAACAAAAAAGAAAATATCAGAATAGCAAGTAATTATAAATTTTTTATTCTATGTCCACTTGTCTGGATTTTTCTTTCGAATTTCTTTGCCATCAACTGTAATCTGATCTTGTTCTTCAAAAACTGTATGCCATTTACCATTGTCAGGAAAAATTTTATTCATTTCTTCAACTTTGTCATTTGTAGGTGCTCTATTCATTAAAGCGCCCCATTTCATGTTTGGAATTTTTGGCATGATATCATTGATGTCTTTCATTATACTGCCACTTTATAGAATTTGGTTAAAAACCTATGATTGAATTCTCATAATTCCTTCTTTAATCAAGAATTGAATTCCTTGAATGAATGAATCATCGTCAATTTGTCCTGCTGCCCACCATTCTGCATTGTTTTTAATCCAACTTGGAATATCATTGGAACCTGAACTAGAGTTTTGTGTAGTTGGAGGAATCTTTAGAATATCTTCTTTAATCAAAAATTGAATTCCTTGAATGAATGAATCATCGTCAATTTGTCCTGCTGCCCACCATTCTGCATTGTTTTTAATCCAACTTGGAATTGATGTTTTCTCAAGTGCTGTTAGAATTGAGGTTGAAGAACCAGGACCAATTTCAATAATGGATGAACCAATTCCAGCATATGTTGGATTAAAATCTAATCCTGTTCCATAAACTAGAATATCAACTCGAATCTGGCCAGCAGAAGGAACATAGATTTTCTGTATATCTAATCCTTCAATTCCTACAATTCCAGGATTAATAGAATCAGTACCGTCATTTCGTGCTATTTCTTTATCAAATTCATCAAAAACAACATAAGCATATCGTACATCTTTGATTAATTCTCTATTTTCATTAAAGAATGTAAACTCAAATGGAATGTCTTGATTTGCACCATATTTTCCATCCCATGAAATGTTTATTGTTGTTGGAACTTTTTCATAGTTTGTAGTATCTACAAGATAGAATTCTGTGGAACTTTTTGATACTTTTGCTAATGGAACTAATTTCAAGTCCATCTTTGGATTGTCATAGTTACTTGAACCTAATTTTTCATTAATTTTTTGTAATTCATTTTTAGTAATTAGAAAATGAACAATGTTTGTATCATCATAGGAGTATGGATCATTAAGTAATGCTCTCTGATCAATTTCTACTCCGTTAACATATCCTTTGAATTGTTTTCCTTCTGCATAAGGTACAAATGTTTTTGGAACTCTAACTTCTTCGTGTACTACTTGGACTTGATCAATATAAGATGGATTCCAATTAAATGGCATATCAAATGAGATGGAATTATCAAACGTATTAAAATCAAAATTTTCAACTTCATCATAGTATGTTTTTACAATGACTGGAATTTCTTCAGTATTTGCAGATTGGAAAGAAAAATTTTGTTCTTGTGCAATGCTAACAAAAGTTTCATAAGATAACGGATTAGCTAAGACTACTGTTGGACTAGTAGCTGCTTCAATATCAACTCTAATCTTGTATAATCCACCTTTCACAAATATAGGACCTGTCATTGATGGTCTTCCACATATGTCTAAATTATCATCAGTACATTCTGCCCCTTGAACATATAATGCACCTGGTGCACTAACATGTTCAGAACCACCATAAATTGTACATGTTTCAATGGGATTTTTATTACATCCAGTTTTTGGTTTGATTTTCACATCCAATCTTCCATCTGTATCATAGAATAGATTTCTAGCTAACAGTTCACCACTTTGCCAAACTTCCACTCGGTATGTGACTTTGTCTAGATTAGTATCAGTTAATGTATCAAAGAAACGTACTTGCATATTTGCAGAATCAATTTCTCCAACTGTAATGTCAGATGGACTCAATTGTGTACGAACAGTTACTTCCATATCACCAAAACTGATTGGTGGTGCTTGATCCCCTCCTAAACCATGTGCAAATGCATTAGGAAGAAGAAAAGGAATTGTGAAAATACCAATTATCGTAACGAGTAATGCAATTTTGTTATACAATACAGAAAATTCCTTCATTCCATATTTAAAGATGGTATAGGATTTCTATGCATGATAATTTTTTTCTAATTAGAAAATAGAGTACGACTTTTATTTCCGATATTCAAAGTAGTAATATGAAATTTTTATTTGCATTATTACTAATTCCATTGCTAATTATTCCAGTATTTGCTGAATCACAGACTATGTCAACAGAAAAAGGAACATTGGATGTGAAATTAACTTATGATGTAATTAAACAAAATGTTCAAAATAAAATTAACATTGATTTCATCAATCCTCAAACACAAAAAATTCAAGAACATGTTGATTGGTCAGTGCTAGTTTTAAAAGATGGTAAAACTGTTTTTGGACCAATCCCATTAACTCATACATCAGTTGGCTCTGTAAAAATTCCAATTGAATTCAATCTTGGAGAGGGAGTCTATACAATGGACTTTAAAATAGAAGGAATTTTGTTCCAACCAATTCCAGCTGAAGCAGTATCTTTTGATATTGTTGTTGGTGATACTTATGCACAACCAACAACGCCAAATAATAAAACTCCAGTTAAAGACGATAACGGAGGATGTCTAATTGCAACTGCAACGTATGGTTCAGAGATGGCACCACAAGTTCAACTACTTAGAGAAATTAGAGATAACACATTATTCAGTACAACTTCTGGTACCACTTTCATGAACGGGTTTAACACATTATACTATTCATTTGCACCAACAGTTTCAGATTGGGAAAGAGACAATCCAATGTTCAAAGAAGCAGTAAAAACTGTAATCACTCCAATGCTTTCAACATTATCTATAATGTCACTAGCTGATGAAGGTTCAGAGGCAGAAGTATTAGGACTAGGAATATCTGTAATTGCACTTAACTTAGCAATGTATATTGGAATTCCTGTATTTGGAATTATAAAGTTGTACCAATTTAGAAAAAACTAGTTCTAATTCTGAAAAGTCCAGTGAAGTATTTATGGAACCCTTCAAGTAATTTATCTAATGAAGACAAAAGCACTTAGCTCTTTCTTTGTATTATTTGCTATCGCAGCAGGTATGGTCGCAATGACACCAGCTGCTTTTGCAGATCACGCAGAAGTCACAATTGGAATAGTAGAAAAATCTGGCTTTGGTCAAGACTGTGTAGCAGATGGATGTTATACTCCAACTACTGCAACAGTAGATGTTGGCGGAAAAGTAATTTTCTCAAACACTGATACTACTGGAATACATACATTCACAGCAGGAACCGTAGATGGTTTTACTCCTTCACCAACAGGTGAATTTGACACGAGTATTGTAAAATCAGGAGAAACTGCAGAATGGGTTCCAGATACAGTAGGTGAAGTTCCTTACTATTGTTCACTTCATACGTGGATGATCGGTACAATTGTAGTACAAGAAGCAGAAGCTGAAGAAGCAAACGCAGCAGCACAAGCTGAAGCAGACGCAGTGATAGACGATGTAGAGTTAATGGTAACAATTACTGATTCAGAAGTATTAGGTGGAACTCAAGTAGAACTTGAATTCAGCGAAATACATGTCAATTATGAAATCACAGCAATGCAAAATGGTGAAACCATTTACACAGAAACTGCACATGCAATGGAAAACACAGCAACTCATCAAATTGATGCAGTTGGTTCTGATGAAAGTCCTATTGACATTGACATAGTTTCTTTTGGAATTGGTGTACCAGGTAACGAAGCAGATTGGACTGGACCAACAGGTATAGTAGCTACATCACAAGTTGTACCAGAATTTGGTACAATTGCAATGATGATACTAGCTGTTGCAATCATAAGCATCGTAGCAGTAACTGCAAAATCTAGAGTCGTTCCAAGATTTTAGGAATACCTCTTTTTTTATTTTCTTTTTATTAAAGATATAATTGCCAAGATAATAGCTGCTGTTGCAATTGACAATCCAAATATTGCAAAGTCATAAGATGTATCATCAGAAGAACCTTTGATCTCACCTGAGTTTAGTTTAGAAACATCTTGTTGTAAAGATAAAATTGCATTCTTTAGTGCAGCAATGTCGGTATCTCCAGCACTAAATGATGGTGGAAAATCCAAGACTGCTGTAGGTTCTACATCTTCTATAGGTATTTTAACATCAACAGGAATTCCATTAATTTCTCCTATGAATTCTACAGTGTAACTTCCAGTTTTAGTTGGAATTATTGATGAAAAATAATATCCAGGTCTAGGATCAGAATTAATATCAATTTTTTTGGAGGCACCTCCAAACATTACTGTAGCATCCATATTTTTGAAAACACTAGTCACTCCTTTACGAGTACCTTCTGTTTCTCCAGCCTCAGTAAATTTAAAGACAAGATCATTTCGAATTCCCACTACAGGTGGTTCAATTCCCCATCCTACTTCAATTTCATATGGTTCAACATGAACGGTGGTATGTGCAAAAGATGGTGTAATTATTCCAATTGAAAATAATAAACCAATAATGCCAAAAATTGCTATCTTCACTGCCATCATTTCACCATAACAGGTTATTATCTTTACGTGGATTGGTACAAAGTTAGAATTCATGAAAACTGTTTAAATTGTCAATAATGACCTGAAGGTTAAATGCAAAAATTTCTGATTGCTTTGTTGGTAATATTATTTATTTCAATTCCATTTGCAGCAGCTCATCCATTTACAGAAAAGACCATTCCAAGCTTGGCATCTAATGCACCAGCTGGCACTACAGAAGTAATTGTATTTTTTTCAGAACCAGTTGACATTAACTTTAGTGAAATCAAAATATTAGATAGTAATGGTGATCAAATCGATAACAAAGATACTAGTTACTATGAAGGAGAACTATCTCTCATTGTTACAACTCCTCCACTAAATAACGGAGTATACACTGCATCAACCAAAGTCCTCTCTAAAGTTGATGGACATTTAATTCCAAGTGCATTCTTGTTTGCAGTAGGAAATGTTGTAATTGATCCTGCATTATTAGGACATGAAGTACCATCAGAATTGGTATTTTTGCCTGAAGCAGGAGCTAGACTTCCTGGATTAGTAGGTCAAACAATTGTTTTGGGTTCTGTAATTGCATCTCTTGTTATTTGGGGAACACAAAGCAAGCAGCTAATTAGAGAAGAATTAAACAAAATAGAAAAATTTCATCACGGAAAATTCATGTCAGTCACTGGAATTGGACTGATGTTAATTTTTGTCTCAAATATTTTGATGATTGTAGTACAAACTATAAGATTAGAAGCTTCACCTATAGATGCAATTCAAACAGATTTTGGTTCTACGTGGATAGTTAGAATGATTATTACAATAATTTCACTAGGTATTTGGTTTGGTATGGACAGAAAAAAAACCCTATCAAAGAAAAATCAGACACCATTGTTTGTAGCTATGCTTGCATTAATTAGCACATCAAGCTTAATTGGACATGGTGCAGCAAGTGGACAAGTCCCTGCTTTATTTTTAGATTATATTCACAATCTTGTCTCAGCTGTTTGGATAGGTGGAATATTTTATTTTGTTTTCATATTACTGCCAACATTTTCACAATTAAAAGAATCAAAACGAGAAAAGATGAGTTTATTATTAATTCCAAAATTCTCAATTGCATTCATTATTTCTATAGGAATTGTAATCATTACAGGCCCAACACTGATGTGGTTTTTGGAAAGTGACGTAGGACTAATCACTGAATCAGTGTATGGTCAATTAATTATTTTAAAAATTACAATTGCAGCAGTGATGGTCGGATTGGGAGGATTTGTACAATTTAAAATTCAAAAAAACGCTGAAAAGAATTTTCCATCTGGAAAAATTTTAGTTTATAAAAAACTAAAAAAATCTCTTAAAATTGAAGCTGTATTAGGGATAATTCTTCTGGGAGTAGTCGCACTACTAACAAATGGAACATTACCTGCAGGTGAAATTCAGAAAGTTGATGCACAAGAAATTGTTTATGGTTTTAAGACCTTAGAGTTTACAGAAAATGCAAAATTCGACATTGATATTTCACCATTTTCTAGTGGAATAAATACAATTTTTGTAAAGGTAAGTGATTTTGAAGGAAATCCACTTTACGATTCAGATCAAATTAAAGTAAAGATATCAAATCCATCAAAAAATATTTCTCCAATTGAAGTTCCTATGGAACTCATCAAGCAGGAAGAAAGCAGATCTAATAAATTCCAAGGAGAATTAACATTTGGATTTTCAGAAGAGTGGTTAATAGAGATTGAAGCTCAAAGGACTGAGAATGCAAATGAATCAATTATGTTAAATTTACTTGTAAAACCTAGATTAACAAATATTCAAACACAAGTTATTGAGTATGAATTACCTGAAAATGCAAAACCATTATTCCCATTGTATGATGGAAAAGATTCTTTGTGGATTAGTGATGCATCTGCTCCCAGATTATGGCAATTTTCACTTGAAACAAATGAATTTACATCTTATCCATTTGATGGTTTAGTTTCAACTTTTCTAACACAAGATAACAAAGGAAGAATTTGGTTTACAGATACACCTAGAAATCAAATTGGATTTATCGACATTGAAAGTAAAGAAATTACAACTAAAACTCTTCCAAAACTAGACCCAGTGATTTCAAAAAATACACCACTATTCATCAAAGCAGATTTTGATGATAACATTTGGATTACAGTTGTTAACAAAGATATAATTCTAAAATATCTACCAGAAGAAGATATTTTTGAAGAAATAGTTCTGCCAGGCAAACAATCACTTCCGTTTGCATTAACTATTGATGAAGATGGAAAAATTTGGTATTCTACAACTGGAACTGGTAAAATAGGGTACATAGATCCTCAAACTAATGAACTAACTCAGATTTCAACTGAAACAATATTGCAGGCACCAGAAGCTTTAATTTTTGATGATGATGGAAATTTATGGATTGCAGAGCATACAGGCATGGCTATTACCAAATTTAATCCAATTTTAGAAACATTTGAAAAAATCTCTGTTCCAGATGATAAATCATTACCATTTGGAATGACATTTGACAGATATGGAAACATTTGGTTTGCACAACACACTGCAGATAATCTTGGAGTTTATGACCCAGATAACAATGACTTGATTGAGATCCCAGTTCCAACTGAAACATCATTTGTTCAATTCATGACATCAGATGGAAATGATAATATTTGGTTTGTTGAACAACAATCAAACAAAATTGGAACAGTGAAAATTATAGAAATTCCAGTAAGTATTTCACAAGTTCAAGAATTAGATGATATTAAAATAAAGTATACAGAGATTGCATCACCATTAATTGCTTTAGGAATTATTGCAACATCATTATTTTATGTAAAAAGTATTCAAGATAAAAGAAGATTAAATTTTTTGATTAATTCTTAGATAACAATCCAGCTGACTTTATTCCCATAGTTCCTGCAAGCAATCCAATTGCGATTAAGACAATAGTTCCTGCAGGAGTAATATCAAAGATGTAAGAGACTAGAATTCCTACTATGACTGAAAAAACAGAAAAACTCATTGAAATGATTGCTGTTTGTTTGAATCCTTTACCATACATTATTGCTGTAACATTAGGAATTACAAATAGAGCTGAAATTAACAACACCCCTACTAGTTGAATTGATGTAACTACAGTAATTCCTGCCATAAACACAATCAAGTAATTTATTTTTTCTACAGGAATTCCACTAACTTTAGCTTGTTCTTCATTGAATGTTGAATAAAGAAGTTGTCGATAAAGTAATAAAATTACAATTAGAATTGCTCCAGTTAATGCTAAAACTAGAATTGTGTCATCTACACTTACAAGTAGAATACTACCAAATAGAAAACTAAAGATATCAATTGTAAATCCACCAGATAATCCAATAATTACGAGCCCAACTGCTATGCCTGAAGACAATAAAACGGCAATAGATGCATCACCAGATATGTTGTATTTGTCTTTGATTTTTGTAATTATCAGTGCGCTAGCTATAGAAACAGCATATGCAGTCCATAAGGGATAAACACCAGCCAGTAACCCTAAAGCAATTCCACCAAATGATGAATGTGCTATTGCATCACCAAATAATGAATAACGTCTTAAAACTAGAAACAATCCCACCACTGAACAAAGAATTGCAATTGCAACACCAGAAATTAATGCTCTATGCATAAAACTGAAAGTTAGAATTTCAAGAGACATGACTAATGATGATGCATATGTTCCTGCATTGAGGCCTCAGAATATTGTTTAACTAGTGCATCATCAGAAAAGAATTTTTCAGATTCACCATGAAAGAATAAAGTTCTATTTAGACATGCTACATGATTTGCTAGTTGATTAACGGCATCCAAATCATGAGATGACCAAATAATGGTAATTTTTTGTTTAGAATTTAATTCACGTAGAATGCTGTAAAATAAATCAATACTTTGTTGATCAATTCCAGTTACGGGTTCATCTAAAATCAAAATTTTTGTGTTATTTACCAAAGCCTTTGCAATAAACACACGTTGTTGTTGTCCACCAGATAATTCTCCTATTCTTCTTTCACGAAGTTCATGTATCCACAATTGTTGTAAAATTTCATCAATTTTATTTTCATCAGATTCTTTTCTTAATCCCATTCGAACAACATCAGTAACAGTTACTGGAAAATTTTTCTCAAAGATTGGCTTTTGTGGAACGTAACCGAGTTGTTTCAAATAATTTTTTGATTTTTTAATATCTTCATCAAAAAATTTGATTGTACCTGTATATTTTGTATAAAGCCCAAGCATAGAAGCAAAAAGTGTTGATTTTCCAGCACCATTTGGTCCAATTATGCCTAAAAAATCACCTTGATTAACTACTAAACTAATGTCATCAAGAGCCTTGACATCAGGATATTGAACAGTTAGATTATTTATTTCAACTATTTTCAACATAATGCCTCCTTTAGATTTTCAAGATTTTGATTCATTTTTGAAATATAATTTCCATCAGAAACAATTTCAAGTGGAGATAAAACTAAAACTTTTCCTCCTATTTCATTGGCAATTATTTGAGAAGTTTTTGTATTAACAGATTCTTCACTAAAGATTACTTTGATATTTAATTCTCTAGCTTTTGAAATAACATTTTCCAATGTTTTTGCAGTAACTTCTCCATGGGAATTACTTGATGGAATTATGGTATGTTGATTCAAATCATATTCTTCAGCAAAATATGAAAATGCATCATGAAATGCAATAAAATCATTATTACAATTAGATAATTCAGTTCTAATTTTTGAATCAAGTAAATCTAATTTTTCGCTATATTGTGCAGCATTTGCGTGATAAAACTCTCCATTTTTAGGATCATAATTTGAAAAAGCTAGTGCAATATTTTGTACTTGTTTTTTTGCATAAACAGGATTTAGCCAAATATGTGGATCAGCAGTATTTTCTTGATCTAAATTATTAATTAAAATTCCATCGCTTGTATCAATTATAATTCCTTGATAATTATTTTCAGCTAAATTATCTACCCAATTTTCAAAACCTATTCCATTAATTATAATTAAATCAGATTTTTGAATCTCTTGAACATCTTTTATGGTTGGTTCCCAATCATGTGGTTCAACTCCAACTGGAACTAGTAATCTAACATCAACTTTATCCTGTCCAACTCTTTGTGAAAATTCATGAAGTGGATTAAATGATGAGATTACCTGCAGTTTAGAATTATCAATTGGAGTATACTGTTGATTGGAATTAGTACTGTAAACAACAATTGATGTTAATGGGATTACTATTACGATTGCAATAATTGCTAGTTTTGTTTGTGTATTCACAAAGCAACTCGATTAAGATTATTAATAAATTTATAAAATCTTAATAAGATTAATTGCTAAACTTATAAGATAATTAATAACATTAGACATATGCCAATAGTTTCAATCTCTCTAAATGATGAGATTCTAGCAGAATTAGACAAGATTCAATCTTCAATGGGATTTTCTGGAAGGTCAGAAGCCATCAGAGCAGGAATTAGGACATTTGTTTCTGAAGAAAAACAAAAAGCCAATTTGTCAGGAAATATTCATGCTATTCTCTTAGTTGTTCATAATGATGAATTTGATCATATAGTTTCAGGAATTACACATAATTTTGAGGATTTAATCACAACACATCTTCATAGTAAAATCGACAAAAAAAAATGCATGGAGCTTTTTGTAATTAATGGAGATGCAGAAAAAGTATCTACAATTACAAAAGATTTTCAGAGAAATAAAAATATGGATACTGTAAAGTTAGTGGCACTTTAAATGAATAATTGATTTTTTCTAGATACAAAAATAATACTCATTGTAGAAATTACCAATATCAATAATGCAATAGTTCCAAATTCAGGTACAACAACTAGTACAAATTCAGTTTCTTGTCCTGTATTTCGAATATTTTCAAATTTGATAATTGTAGGACCAGTCTGATCTTCAGTAAATGTGAATTTTTCAAATTCCCCACCAATTTGAGCCAGTCCGGAAATACGATAAATTTCTTTGCCATTTTGAATTATCACAAATGTATAGTCAGAACTTCTTAGAGGTTCATTAGTTCTTCCATCTCTAATTGTAAAAATAAAATTAGTGGCAACACCAGGTTCTACAACCATTGGATCCCATGAGAGGTTTATTTTGAAGTCTTCACTTTTTGTATATGCTTCTAATGGAAATGCTTTATCTGTGCTCATAGAAATTGTAAATATCATATTTTTAGGAAATTCACTAAGATCTTTTTTCATTTCATTTTTCAAATATCGCAAATGATCTTGTAACAAAACAAAATGAACTATTCTTTCATCATCTTCTGTATAGTCATCAACAGAAACTGAAGATTTGAATAATTCAATTCCATTTACATATCCAGAATAACTAGGTGCTAAAAATTCGACAAACTCTTTTGGAAAATGAGTTTCTACGTGAACCACAGAAACATGTGACATTTGTTTTTCACTCCAGTCAAATGGCATTTCAAATGTTACTTGATTAGCCTCATAATCATAATTGAAATTAGAAATTGTATCAAAATACGACTTTGAACGAAAATCTACATCATTATTTTTAGAGTCTTTTTGAGTGAATGAAACAGTCTCAATTACGCTCAAATCAGCATTATACATTCCAGATTCTATGATATTTGTAGGTTCATCAATCGTTCGTATCTCAATTTCAAAATTATACAAACCACTTGAATCAAACAATGGTCCTGTAATTTCTAGAGGATTAGATTCAGTTCCATGCCATGCTCCAAGCAATGAGTCTTGTTCACCATAAATTGTAATTTCATCTTCTTGTGTAGGATTGATTTTGATTTGTAAAATACCATCTTCTGTAAAGAAATAGTTTCTAAAGATCATTTCATTTTCATGAAACAGACCAATTAGGAAGGTAACGTTTTTTGCATTTTCTTTTGTTGCATCTTCAGTTGCAGTAATTGTAATTTGTTCTTGATCATTTTCAAAAGTCATTGGCATCTCTACAGAGATTGAAAGTTTTTTTCCTTGAATGTCTATTGAAGAAATTGTATCAAGACCAAATCCATGTCCATAAACACTACTTAAAGGAAACAACAAACATGAAATCAATCCAAATATTACAAATTTTTTTAAAGATATCATAATTATACTATCAATAATTCTTCAACTCGCTTAATTAGTTCATCCATAGTTGTAGCCTCTAAAATTGGCTGTAACTCATTTGGATCCTTAGCACCAATTGCTGATAATGAGTAAATATAATCAACTGTTGGGGTATCAGTATTAAGATAATATTGTTCCAAAACATGATCCAATGAATGTGAATCTACAATTTGAGGCAAAGCTTGTTTAATGATTTTCTTTTTCCATAATTCAACTAATTTTACCCATTTCTCAAGTAAGATATTTTCATCAATTTCAGGAATCATTTCAACTTCTGCTTGTATGTACATTTTTTCTTTTGTTCCAATTTTTTCATGTATTTCAGAAATTTCTTGATGTCCCTCAACTGAAAGAGGATCATAATTTACTGGTTGTGTAATAGATGGTGGAATTATTCGTTTAATTTTAAATGAATTTCTTCCAATTGTTTCAATGTGTAATTGTAATCCATCCATTTCTACATCTTCACACTTAGAAATTTTAGCAATAGTACCTACTAATTTAGGGGAATTCCAGCCATTGACAGAATTATTTTCATCAATCAAACATACTCCAAACTGACCATCCCCAATCATGCAATCATCAACTAATTGCTTGTAGCGAGGCTCAAAAATTCGAAGTGGAAGTGCTTGTCTTGGAAATAAAACCAAGTCTAAGGGAAAAATTGGAATAATTTTTGTTCCGGTCAACTAATCATATTGAAACGTCTCTAGATATATGGAATACGAATTTTCTAAATTTAAAATCCATTCTCATTTAGAATCATACCTAAAAGAGCAGCACGAGTGTGTTTTCCATACTCAGCTTGCTCAAAGTACTTGGCATTTTTTGTTTTATCAACATCAGCTGAGATTTCATCGATTCTTGGTAATGGATGTAAAATTATTGAATCATCCTTCATTCGTTTTAGCATATCCAATCCTACAACATAACTTCCTTTGACTTTGAGATATTCTTCTTCATCAGGAAATCTCTCTTTTTGAATTCTTGTCACATATAGAACATCTAGATCATCCAGATGGTCTTCAATGTCAGTAGATTCAGTAAAGTCTAATTTCTTTTTTATTTCATAAGTTGAATCAGATCTTATTCTTAGTGATTCAGGAGAAATTAATCTAACATCAACATCATAATTTCCAAGTCCGTGTAATAGAGAGTAAACAGTTCGTCCATACTTTAGATCACCTACAATTCCAATTTTCAAACCATCAATCTTTTTCTTTTCTTTTTTGATTGTAAACAAATCTTGAATTGCCTGAGTTGGATGTTCTTCAGTACCACTACCTGCATTGATTACTGGTTTATCAGAAATTTCTGCAGCAAATCTACTTGAGCCATCCATAGTGTGACGTAAAACTAGAACATCTGAATAAATCGACATTATCTTAACTGTATCAGCAAGACTCTCACCTTTTTGAGTTGATGAAGATGAAATATCAGAAATGCCTAATGAATTTCCACCAATGGATGCCATAGCAGAATCAAAACTAAGGCGAGTTCTAGTGCTTGGCTCATAAAACAAATATCCTAATGTATTGCCTTTGCAAATTTCTCTTCTATCTGATAGGCTTAATTGCATAATTTTATCAGTGAATGTAAAGATAGTTTCCAGTTGATCTTTTGTATAATCCTTAATTGAGATGATATCTTTTTGGTAAAACTCGTTCATTCTTTCAATAATATATACAGGTGACTATACAAAGTATTCTGATGGAACAGTCCGACCTCATGGTTCGACGAATTAAGGAAGGTACTGTAATTGACCATATAGACGAAGGGAAAGGTCTTCAAGTGCTTAATGCATTAAGAATAGATGGTAAAGATGGCAGTCTAATCACCATAGCTTTGAATGTTCCTAGTGGCAAATTTAAAAAAAAAGATATCATCAAAGTAGAAAATAAATTTCTAAAAGACGATGATACAAACAAGATAGCAGTTATTGCACCGACAGCAACAATCAACATGATAAAAGAATACAAACTTGTTGAGAAGAGAAGGGTTTCATTACCTAATGAGATTGATAGAATTTTTAGATGTTCAAATCCTGATTGCATTACAAATAGTACTGAACACATAGAATCAGTAATGGATGTTATTGACAAACAAGGAAGAGTTCTCAAATGTAGATATTGTGCAAGAGTTTTGGATGTTAATAAGCTAAAATATAATTAAATTAAAAATCTGAAAAATATGTAATTTGGACTATTGCCCTAGGATGATAAACATCATAACTATACCATAGATTGCGATTGATTCGACCATACCTACGAAGATGAATACCTTTGATTGTAAAGCTGGATTCTCACTAATGACCGCAAGACCTGCTGCACCTACTTGACCAAGACCTATTCCTGCTCCACCGGCTGCAATACCAAATGCCAAGCCAGCACCTACAAGTTTCATAGAGTCGCCACTAGATGCACCATCTTCTTGAGCAAATGCAACTCCAGTTGAACCTAGAATTGAAATTGCTGATGCTGTCAAAAGTAACATGACGATAGATTTCATTTACGAACAGACTCCATAATATCCATATTTAAATCATGATAAGATATTAGACTCAAATTCGATCTAAAGTTTTCTTTTTGAATAATGTTAGATCGATTTGAATAGATTTTACAAAATTATTGTAATCTCCATCTAGTTCCTTTTTTGAATTTTCAAGTAATTTTTTAATTTCTTCTTTTGCCATTATTTTCTACTTTCCATCTTTGCTTTCACTTTTTTTAACTTTGCGAATTCTTCTCTTTCTCTCTCTTCAAGAGTAGAGAGAATAAATCTAATATTTTCTTTATATTGAGGAATAATGACATTTTCAAGTGCATTTAGTAATTTTTGGGTCTTTTCTAACGCTTTTGCAAGACTAAAAATAGAATTTTCATATTCTGCTGCTTTACAAATTTTTGGCATCAATTCTTTGATTTGTTTTGCTGCTCTATCAATTGAGGAATTTGTATCTGCAAATCCATAAGGCATTGATTTTGTATCTTTTTCAGTTACAGTGAGAGCAGGAATTTTCACATCAACAACTCTTCTAACATGAACTTCTACTTCCATTACTGGTGGAGTTGATTCTGCAACAGAGTCAACAGTATTGGTACCAAGTGCTAGATACGCTTCATTAACTGCTTTGTAAATATCTTGTAAAGGATCCCAAATTCCACCTCTTGCTTTAGATGCTTCTTGAATCATTTCTTCAATATTTTTTAAAAGAACTTTACGTTTATCATCTAAAATTTGTTGAACCATTGTAGCAATTTGAGTAGATTTTTTATATTTGAAAAGTTCAATTTTTGTTGCTGCAACGTTTTGTCCAAATGACATTTAGTTACTCTTCCTTGTAATATTGGTCAACGAATTTATCTTTAATTTTAGTAATTTCATTCTTTGGTAATTTTGATACAATCTTCCATAGAAGAGCAAGTGTTTCTTCAATAGTTCTATTTTCATCGGTTGCTTGTGTAAGGAATTCTTTTTCAAAAGTATCACCAACATCCATGTATTTGAGGTCAATTTCAGTTAGTCCTGCTTTACCTACAATACCTGCTAATGCTCTTACTTCTTGTGATCTAGAATATGCATCATAAACTTGGTTAGCAACTTCAGCATGATCTGCTCTGGTACTTCCTTCGCCAATTCCATCTTTCATTAGTCTACTAAGACTCATCAAAATATTAATTGGTGGATAAATTCCTTGTCTGAACAAATCTCTACCTATTACTATTTGTCCCTCAGTAATGTAACCAGTAAGGTCAGGTATTGGGTGAGTGATATCATCAGATGGCATTGATAAAATTGGAACTTGTGTTACACTTCCTTTTCTTCCATTAAGTTTGCCTGCTCTTTCATAAATTGTTGAAAGATCAGTGTAAAGATAACCAGGATATCCTTTTCTTCCAGGAACTTCTTCTCTTGCTGCACTAATTTCTCGTAATGCCTCTGCATAATTTGTCATGTCAGTCATTACAACTAAAACATGCATTCCTAAATCAAATGCCAAATATTCAGCTACAGTTAATGCTACACGAGGAGTAATGATTCTTTCAATTGCAGGATCATCTGCAGTATTTAGAAATAGAACACTTCTCTTTAATGCACCTGATTCTTCAAGACTTCTTCTAAAATATTCTGCTTCACTGTATTGCACACCAATTGCTGCAAATACTACAGCAAAGTCATCTTGTTTTCCAACAACACTTGCTTGTCTTGCGATTTGTGCTGCCAAAAGATTATGAGACATACCAGAACCAGAAAAGATTGGAAGTTTTTGTCCTCTAACTAGAGTCATCAATCCATCAATTACTGATACACCAGTTTGAATGAAATCCTTTGGATATTCACGTTGTTCTGGGTTCATTGGTTCACCATTAATGTCAATAAATTTATCAGCAATTGGATCTGGCAGTCCATCTTTTGGTCTACCTAATCCATCAAATACTCTACCAAGTACCTCTTTTGATACTGGCATTTCCATAACTTTACCTACAAATTTTGCTTTAGTTCCAGAAATTGACAATCCAGTTGTTCCCTCAAAGACTTGAACAATTGCTTTACCGTTTCCTACTTCGAGAACTTTACCTAGTCTTCTCTCACCTTCATTAGTTTCAATTTCTACTAGTTCATCAAATGCTGCATTTTCAACATCATCTACAACAACTAGAGGACCTTTGATTTCTGCAATCTTACTGTATTGAACTCCACCTTCTATTGTCAATTTGATACTTTCACTCCTGAAATTGATTTGAATTGTTCTTGTAGATTTTTATCTAATTGATCAAGTTTTGACATCTCATCATCCTTAACATCCATTCTTGCTTTGAGTAAACTAGTTACTACAGGTAATGCACGTATATCAGATAATGCTGCACCTTCTTTGAGTGCTTGTTGTCCCTTTTTGTAAAAATCAACTAATAATTTCATTAATTTGAATTGTTTTTCTGGACTGCAATAAGTATCAACATCATCAAATGAGTTTTGTTGTAACAAACCAATCTTAATCATTCTTGCAACTTCAAGAATTAGTTTTTCTTCATCAGGTAATGCTTCAGGACCTAAGAGTCTAACAATTTCTTTTAGTGTATCTTCTCTTTGTAAAACACTATAAGCTTCACTTCTAATGCTAAACCAATCTTCACTAATGTTTTCACTCCACCACTTTGAAATATCTGCAAGATAACCAGAATAACTATTCATCCAGTTAATTGATGGATAATGTCTAGAGTATGCAAGTTTTGCATCCAAAGCCCAGAAAGTTTTGATAAATCTCATTGTGTGAGTTGTAACTGGTTCTGTAAAATCACCACCAGATGGAGATACAGCACCAATCAAAGTAACTGAACCGTCACGGTCTGGACTTCCAGAAGCTCTAACACGGCCTGCTCTTTCATAAAATTCTGCTAATCTTGATGCAAGATATGATGGATATCCTTCTTCTGCAGGCATTTCTTCTAATCTACCACTCATTTCTCTAAGTGATTCAGCCCATCTACTAGTAGAGTCTGCTACAAGTACAACGTCTTTACCCATATCTCTGTAATATTCTGCAATTGTGACACCAGTATAGATACTTGCTTCTCTTGCTGCTACTGGCATATTACTTGTATTTGCAACAAGGACAGTTCTATCCATTAATGGTTTTCCACTACGTGGATCTTTAAGATGTGGAAATTCAACTAATACTTCAGTCATTTCATTTCCTCTTTCACCACAACCAATGTAAACAACAACTTGAGAATCAGCCCATTTTGCAATTTGATGTAGTGTAACAGTCTTTCCTGTTCCAAATGCTCCAGGAATTGAACCAGTTCCTCCTTTTGCAATTGGGAAGAATGTGTCAATGACACGTTGTCCTGTAATTAATGGAACTGTAGGATCATATCTCTTAAGATATGGTCGTGGTTTTCTTACAGGCCATTTATGATACATTTTAAGAGGAATTGATTGTCCATCTTTCTCAGTAGTTGCTAGTACAGTTTCTAAATCATAATCTCCTTCTGCAACAAGGTTTGAAATTTTTCCACCTGGATGATCTGGTGGTACCATAATCAAGTTTTCAATAAGATCAGTTTCTTTAACAGTACCAATTCCACTTCCTGGAGTAACAACATCGCCATTACTTACAATTGGAACAAAATGATATTTTTTTGTCATATCTACAGCAGTTGTTGTGATACCTCTTCCAATGAAAGAACCAGATGCTTTAGATAATTCTCTTAGCGGTCTTTGAATTCCATCATAAAGTTGTCCAATAATTCCAGGACCTAATAACACACTAAGTGGGTTTCCAGTACCTACTACAGGCTCACCTGGTTTAAGACCACTTGTTGATTCGTATACTTGAATAAATGCTACATCTCCGGTTAATCTAATAACTTCACCTACTAATTTTGAATTACCTACAGTTACAGTTTCATACATTTTTGCATCAGACATACCGTCTGCTCTTACAGCTGGGCCACTTACCCAAACAATTCTACCCTGAGCTGCCATAATCTAATTTCCCACTCCGAATTTTGCTGCAATTTCTTTCCTTATTAAAGGCTTCAAGCGTTCAATTCTTGCATCGATCGTATTATCGAATGTCATTGCACCATCTTTAGATTTTACTTTAATTCCTCCAAGACATTCAATTGTCTCAGAAGATAATTTAGCTCCTGAAAATTGAGATATTGTAGATTGAACAACATCTTTGTCTTTTGTATTTGTGAAAATTGTAACTTCTGAAGTACCTAAAATTTGGATTGCCTCATTTATCAAAGTTTTAACAAGATTTGCGTAATCACCACTACGATCAGCGTTTGCGATTTGCTCTAATGCAGAAGAAAATACTCTCTCAACTGCCTCTTCTAATACTAAAAGTTGTTTATTTCTAACTCCAATATCTGAAGCACCTGTAATCTGTTTTTCAATCTTGTCAGCCTCTTTTTTGCCATTTGAGATAATTTTATCATATTCACTTTCTAATTTAGGAATAGCATCATCAAGTTTTTGCTGTGATTCATCTAATCCAGATTTAATATTTGTAAGAATATTTTTTTCAGTGTTTTTTAAAATTTTATCAATTGTACTTTCTAATGCAGAATTAGATGCCAATGAGTGCCGTTAAGCCATAATGGATTTTAATGTTTGGGAAAGAAATCAGAAAGATATTAAACTCAATGAAAGTACCCAAAATTTGTCTTGGGAACAGCCGATCTAAAACTTGGAACTATAATTTTACCAAGAAGTGAGTCTCCAAGGGCAATTTCAAGATTAACTGAGTTTGAATGGTATCATAAAATTGATTCTGCTGGAGATTTGGTAACGCCTGAAATCGATGATCTGTTACTAAAAGCACAACAAACTTTCCAGTCAATTGATGATGTCATCAAAGGAATGGGAATTCCTCTAACAGTAGGAATTATGGAAATTCTGTTCAAGGGAACGGTCATCAAGAAAAAAGACTATGAGATTAATGAAATTGAAGAAATGGTAGAGCAATTAAGTAAAGAGGCCCCATCCATAATTGACAAACCAGCACAATTGCTAGAAGACGCAGCAAATGCTAGAATTTCTATTGAAGAATACAAGTCACTCAAAGATACCTTAGAAATAATCAAAAAGATGAAGATGGATCTTTCTGGATTTGGTTTGATGAAACATTTTTTTACAAATCTCTTTGTCATAAATTCTGTAGACTTTGATGAGATTAGTCGTTCCATAGAAGAAGTTACAATTTACAAATATGATTTAGAGAATAAAGAGAAATCTGCAATTTTAGTTATTTCAGATATTGCAGACTCTGAAAAAGTTCTCAAAGTTTTAAGAAGTTTTAATTCAAATTCATTTAAAATTCCAGAAGGTTTTCCTCAAATTCCAAGTGACGCTTATGCATTAGCAGAATCAAAAATAAAAGAATTAACTGCAAAACAATCAGCTATCAAAAAAGAGTTAGCAAGAATTACAAAGAAAATCAGAAGAGATATTCTTTCACTTCATGAAAAATCACTAGTTGCAAAAGAAGTTCTTGAGACTTTGAGAAAACCAGGTGGAACTAAACACTTTGCAGTTATTCAAGGATTTATTCCAAAGAAAATGGAAGCAAAATTTACAGATTCAACTAAACAATGGATGTCAGTTGTAGAGGATATCACAGATCCCAAACTAAAAGAAGAGATTCCAACCTTATTTGACAATAAACGATTTGTGAGAACTTTTGAAGTAATCACAAAAAGTCAAGGAATTCCAAAAGCAGGAGAGTCAGACCCAACACCTATGATTGCTCTAATGTGGCCAATTTTCTACGGATTAATGTTTGCAGATATGGGTCACGGATTATTACTAATGGCATTAGGTTTATTGTTCAAGTTTAAAGGACAAGGGGAACTATCCAAATGGGGAATGCTCATTGCAATCTCTGGTGCATCAGCAGCTATTGCGGGTGTGGCGGCAGGAGAAGCATTTGGTTTTCATCTTGATCATATGGGTCCGCTTGAAGGATTATTAGAAGCCGGTGGAGCATTACATTCTGTTAGTTGGATAGTTGGAATTCTCAGTGTCGCTGAATTAACATTTGATCAAGTAATCAATATTCTAAAAGTTTCATTATTCATCGGAATTGTACATTTAGTTTGGGCAATGACTCTACGTGTAATTAGATTACTAAAAGATGGACACAAAATGGTAGTCTTTACTGAAGCAATTCCAAACATTACACTCTATGGAGGAATTGTAGTTATCATGATGTGTGCAATTGGTTCACAATATGATGTCATGAACATGTATTCCAAAGTTCATACAGAAGCTGTTCCTTGGGTAACAATGTTCCTTGGAGATTGGGCACAAGTTTGGATAATTACAAGAATTTCAATTATTCTCGTAATTGTATCAATGGTCATCATGATGGTTGGTGGTGTAATGCATGCAAAGAAACATCCTGAAGACGGAGCAGATCCTGCAAGTGTCATAATGGAAGTTCTCTTGGGTAAGACAGTAGAGAGTTTAGCTCACACAATCAGTTATGCTCGACTTGGAATCATGTTACTTGTACATGCTGCTTTGTTAATGACAGTAAATAATGCATTTTCATCCCTTGGTGGTTCTGAATCAGGTGTTGCAATGGCAATGATTATTGGCGGTAATTTGGGAATTATGATGATTGAAGGATTAATTGTGTATATTCAATCTCTCAGATTGCACTTGTATGAATTCTTTACAAAATGGTATACAGGCGGTGCCATATCATTTAGACAAATTAGACCAGAGTTGATTTACAACCAATTCATTTGGAAGAAAAAATAAAATCAAGAAAAAATCTAATTACTTTTAGCTTTGTAGTGTCCTTTTTTGGCAACATCCTTTAGTACCTTCATACCTTTCGTACCTAATTCTGCTCATTTTTCAATACCTTGCTTTCCAAGATCAGTTCCTTTCTCAACACCTTTTTCTGCAGTGTCTTTGAGTTTCTTTAGAAATCCCATAAAATGAATTAGTGAATTGTAAATAAATGATCTAGTTATGTTCATAAAGATTTACTGTAACTTTTGTAATCCATGGTTTTAGATCATCAGGAAATATTACCAATAATCCACCATCATTTTTGATATTCTCACAAGTGCCACTATAGCTTTGTTTGTTTTGTCCATAGCAACCTAATTCGGTGTAAAAATTAAACTCAGAATTTCCAAATTGTTCTCGTTCTATAGATGAGGATATAAAATATACATCAAAACCTAAATCTTTGTTATCAGTTTTTACACTATAATCATATGATGTCATATCCTGTGATGTGCAAATTGGAAAAAATTGTGCAAATCCATTTTTAATTTTTAATTGTTGTTCTGAATTATCATAATTTTGATTTTCAATGTTTGGATAAACAGAAACATTAGGATCTGTGCTTAATTGTGGCTGTGTAGAAACCATACCAAATTAACAACTTATCACGAGTAATTCTGTACGAATTATATGCAATTACTCGATAAAATAATTCACGATTTTTAGTGGCAACTTTTCTAGATGTGACATTTTCTCC
>JAPFBP010000026.1 GCA_029250275.1 Candidatus Nitrosopumilus sp.
ATTTTTGGAATCACGTAACAGATTACCAGCATAGTGATGTAAAAACTAGATGATTTTTTTAGAATCTCATTCAAATTACAATTATTCCAGCAATTGGAATTCCAACATATATCAATCCATTAAGAATAATCAAACTAATTCCTTAACAAAATCAGGTTTTGTTTGTATAAACTACTCTAACGTTAATGTCTCATTTATTAGATGATGTAACCAGTTTGTTATTAATAAGAAACAATAAGATAACTTATTTCAACAGTTATTGTATAATTACCTACTTTACTAATCTAATAGACGAATAGTATGCCAGTGAGACTAAAATATTCTTCATTAACTGTAACAAAGCAAAAAGAGGATGAAAAATCAATAACAAATAATCAAAGAGCTGCAAGAACACGCAGACAGAGAGGTTACCAATGGGAAGACACCATTGTAAAACGATTTAACGGTGCTAATAATTGGAAAGCGTTTAGACTTGGCTCTCCCAGCATCGCATTACCTGATGTATTGGCAGTAAATAATGATAATAGTACCATATTTACCATTGAGGCAAAATCTGGAACCAGTACATCACTTCCAGTTCCAGCTGATCAGATTGAACGCTGTTTATCTTGGATTAAAACATTTGATATTTACAAAAAAAAGAATGTCTTATTGGCTTTCAAATTTTTATCAAAAAAACGACTAGGAATTGGAATATATGAAAGTCGAGAATTACGAGAATACTTTAAGATTTGGGATGAATCACTTGAAATTACTGACTGCGTATGTACATATGAAGGCAAATTTTTTGCAAAAGTAGATGGTTCCAGAAAAGAGATTTTTCTCAAAGAATGCAAAATGCCATTTAAAACTAAACAAAGAACTAGTGCCTAATTGAATTAATTCTTCAAATCGTTTTTAAGGATAAGATGTCATGTATAGATATGTCTGAAGAAAATACCGATACTGAATCATCTGAAAATAATGTTGAATCTTTACTTGAAACTGTCTCAGATGGCAATGTAGATTCAAGAACACGTTTTGAGGAATTTACAGATGAAAGAATGCTCATCAGTAGTGATGCGTTTGGAAAAAAACAGATGAAGATCAAAGTATTGGAAGTCTCAGATGAAGCCCCTGTACTCAAATGGAAATTTGGTGATCGTGTAAAAGTTACAAAGATTATGGTAACTATCAAACATCTTACAACTCAACAGGTTGAAGAAGCAGAATTTGATATCGAATCTATTGAAAGAGAATTAGCTGAAAAAAGACATTATTCTTCTACAAATAGATGGATTCCAGTAGAAGATATCAAAAACGGTTATGTGTTAGGTTCAAAACACACTAGATTGATCAGTGATGCTTCCGCATTAGATTACATATTGTTTTGATCATTAATCCAATATGTGAACAATTTAGCTGAAAACGTTATAAACAAAAGATATTGAAAACACAATATGAGTTCAAAAGAATTCAAAGTAAATGGAACAGATTATAAAATAACACTAACTGATGCCGTAATCGGCCATGTGAATAATCTAAAAGACCTCTACAATGCAGCATATGAAGATCCTGAAAGTTTTGAAGATGTGAGTTCTGAGATATCAAATACAATTACAGAAATTGCTAGTACCACAGAGCCAGAAGCTGAAGATAGTGATTTAGATGGAATTATTCAAGAAATTATTAAAGCAGTAGACCATAAAGCAGATGAAATCAAAAAAGAATTAGAAGATAAACCGATAAAAAAGACAAAATCTAAAAAATAATCTTGTTTTGACCTAAAACTCATAAAAAATTAGTGGATAAATTATATTCTAAATCAAATAATTAAAGTCATGTTAAGTAGTTGTGAATGTGGAATTTGTGGACATCATAGTGAAGCAGAATGTCGTGAAAAAGAGTGCAAGTGTTGTTTAAATTTTCATGAAAGATCAGGTCCTAAACGAAAGTAACTATTTTCAAATTAATTATCCTCATCATAACAACTACATTTTTTTGATATGTGTCGATTACATCCCAAAAGTTTATGATCACGACAACCACACAAGATGCATTTTTTTCTTTTAGTCATAGTTTTTCTATTAAATCCCCCACACTTTCCATCATTTTCTTATCTTCTAGCGCTTCAATTATTTTTAATCTCATATTTTTTACTCTGTGAACATCATCTGAATACAGAGGAGCCATAGTTTCAATCTCTTTTTCAAAAAAATAATTTTCTAAATAATGTTTAAATTTTAATTTTAATTTTTTAAAATCTGATAATGTTATTTTATACTCATCAAGATTGTTTGTAGCAACTTTAAGGAACCCATTGATTTTCAGCATTTCTTTCTTAATGTGATCAAGATCCCCTTGCTTATCTTGAATTTCTTTAAGGGCATTATACGAATCAAGTGTTTGTGAAAGGATTTTCTTTAGATGTTCGTTATAAGTAGCCACAAATAGAATTGAAATACATCTAATCTAAAGTTTAGTAAATACCGATTAACTCAAACAATTTTTACAGGATTTCCTTTAAATTATCACGGATTTACTGTAATTACATGGAAGGGGACGCCTATCTCAAATGTATTGATCCAAAATGTGGATTAGAATACCCGATTAAGAATACAAATGTTCAATGCGAGAAAGGTCACTTGTTAGATGTAAAATATAAAAATAAACCCCCATCATCACTAAAAGAAATTTTTTACAAAAGACTAAATTCTGAAGGGAGCATATTCAATGAAAGTGGAGTTTGGAGATTTAGAGAATTATTAAATTTTTGTCAAATAGATACTGAAAATCTAGAGGAATGTTCAAAATATCTAGTCTCACTGGATGGGGCGGAAGGAAGACAGTCTAAACCATATCGAATGTCAAAAGTTGCAGAATTTATTGAAATTTCAAATAATAATTTATGGTTGCAGCCTGAAGGATACAACCCAAGTGGATCATTCAAAGATAATGGAATGACAACTGCTGTAACTCATGCAAAAATGGTAAATGCAAAGAAAATTGTTTGTGCATCAACTGGAAATACATCTGCATCAGCAGGAATGTTTGCAGCAAATGAAGGGATAAACTGTGATGTGTATATCCCAGCTGGTCAAATTGCTCCAGGTAAACTCAGTCAAGCATATCAATTTGGAGCACAGATTATAGAAGTAGATGGTAACTTTGATGATGCATTAAAACAATCATTAGATGATGCACAAAATCATGATGGATATACAGTAAATTCTATAAATCCTTTTAGAATTGAGGGACAAAAAACAATTCCGTTCAGAGCTTTAGAATATTTGAATTGGGACGTGCCAGATTGGATTGTTTATCCGGGTGGGGCATTAGGGAATACTTCTAGCTGTGGTAAAGCATTAATGGAATTATATGAATGGGGGTGGATTAAAAAAATTCCAAGAATTGCTGTAATTAATTCTGAAGGTGCAAGCACATTATCTGATTTGTATAATGGCGAATTTGAAAATGAAGAGTTACGATGGAATAAAGGTGATCCTAATATAGAATTAATTTTAAGATATTATGATTATTTAGATAAAGAAGGGTTAAAACCAAAAACAAAAGCTACAGCAATTCAAATTGGTAGACCTGCAAATATTTTGAAAGGGCTGCGTGCCTTAGAATTTACAAATGGAGTGGTAACAACAGTGGCAGATTCCGAAATGTTAGATGGCATGTCAATTGTTGGACTAAATGGTTTTGATTGTGAAATGGCATCTGGAGCAACAGTAGTAGGGATTAAGAAATTAATTAACGAAGGAACAATCAAAAAAGATGATGTAGTTGTAGGAATTCTTACAGGTAGACAAAAAGATGCCATGATACCTGTAGATTATCACAGAAACCCTGAGAATAAATTTGCAATTCCACCTAAGAATTAGCCTTAATTAGGCTCGAAAAAGGTTCATCCTTAACTTTAAATCCATGTTTTATAAAAAAAATACAACCAAAAGATGGTGCTAAAAAACTAAATGTGTATTTGTTATAATCATTCTAAAAAATTTTCTGCGAGAATATCATGGTAGAATTTTGGATTGAGATTGCAATATTATCTGTTCTCGTTGGATTTTCTGCATTTTTTAGTGGACTAGAAGTTGCTTTAGTAGGTACAAGAAATTCAAAAGTGAATCAACTAAGAAAACAAAAAGTAAAAGGATCAGAGGCTCTCTTTAAATTAAAACAAAACCCAAGTTGGATGATGTCAAGTGTAAATCTTGGCAATAACCTGGTAAATGTGGGTTCTTCAGCTCTTGCAACTAGTTTAGCAATTAGATTATTTGGAAATGATGGTCTAGGGATTGCAGTTGGAGTAATGACATTTGTGATATTAGTTTTTGGTGAAATTACTCCAAAAACGTATGCTAATGCAAACGCTACAAAAATTGCTTTACGATTTTCACGTGTGTTACTTGTATTCAGTTATGTATTGTGGCCAATAGTGAAATTATTTGAAATCATTACAAAAAATATGGTAAAATTAACTGGCAGTAGTGGCACTTCACCTCCAATCACAGAAGAAGAGATCAAGGGAATTGTAGAACAAGGTTTAGCAGATAAAGCATTAGAAAAAGATGAAATGGATCTTATTCATGGTGCATTGGAATTTGATGATACAGTAATTCGAACGGTGATGACCCCAAGAACTAAGATGTTCACACTGCCTGCAAAAATGTCATTGTTTGAAGCATTACCATTGATTAATCAAAATGTTCATTCAAGAATACCAATTTTTGGAAATACAAATGACGATATTGTTGGATTTATTCATGTTAAAGATATTCTTAAAGAATTGGAATTAGATAATAAAATAAAAACATTAAAGCAAATTTCAAGAGATCCAGTGTTTGTATCTCAAGAAAAAAAAGTGAGTTCCTTATTAAAAGAAATGAAAGGTAGGAAAACACATCTTGCCATAGTAATTGATGAACATGGCGGTGTTGAAGGGCTAGTCACATTAGAAGATCTAATTGAAGAGATAATTGGAGATATTGAAGATGAGACAGATGCCTCTCCTAAAGCGGATCATTATGTGATTGATAAAAATACAATTGAAACTAATGGAGAAATTGAAATTGAAAGGATCAACAGTATTTTCAAATCAGACTTGCCTGAAGGCGATAATTACAGTACATTAAATGGCTTACTTCATGAGCGATTACAAGATATTCCACAAGAGGGAGACAAATTAGAAATTGATAATATTAGAATATTAGTTGAAAAAGTAACAAAAAATATTACAGAAAAAATAAGGATAGAGCGAATTAAAAAATGATATTATTTTTTAGCAAAGTGTTCTTGTAGTTTTTGTTTTTTCTCAGCCATATGAAATATTGATTCAGTATGAGCAAATGCTTCTTTGTAAGATTTTTGAAATAACATTGCTTGCATTAACATGTGATTTTCAGGAATAACAATTCCGGTTTGATCATCAGAATACATCATTTGTACTGTATCTCCAATAGAAATAGTCATGTTTGCGTGAATGTGGATCATGTTGGTATCTGTAAAATTAAAGCCCATATTTTGAGCGTAATCTCGAACATCTTTGGTACCTTTTGCAGTCCATAAAGTAGCAACGCCTAATTCATTTGTAAAAACATCATGAATTTCAGAAGGTTTTGGTGCGATATCTTTGAATCTAATATCCATTATGTGCAAGTGCATTTGTCTAGTAGGAACTTTTATAGCTCGAACATACAAAGGTGCATCTTTTCCAAAATATAGTTTGACATCATCTCCATGGTGTGGTTTTTCAGTCATCTCTATGGTGTCTGAGAGTTTTTTTTCAGTTTGTTCAATATCGGCCCATCTCCTCACAAGAGTAACATCAAATCTAACTAATTGATCACCAAATTTATCACGAAGTGGCTCTAAAATTTTCCCCATTCCTGTAACGTTACAACTACCTTGCATTACATGGTATTTTCCTAATGCTTGATCATAATTTGCTCTAGAATTAAATAATAAATCAGATACTGCTTCAGAACCAATTGTAGATTCTCCACCCTGATAAATTGCAGGAATATTTTTTGGTTCGTAAAGATTTTTTTTATTTTTGTAACCTTGTCCTTCCGGTACGGCATCAATAACGAAATCAGATTCATCTAATGCCGATTCAATAGAGCCAGAAATTTTATAATTTGAAAAAACATCTAATCGTGATTCAGGAACATAAACCTCAAGTCCTTTTGATATTGCCTCATTTACTTTATCATCTGGTGAGTATTTTCCTATACCTACAACAGTAATTTCAGGATCATCTTTTAGAAATGAAACAATTCTGCTCCCAATAGAACCATATCCATTAACAAAGACTTTCTTCATAAATTAGATGTGTTAGACCTATTTATTTAGATTCAGAATTGTCTTATGTTGTTTACATTTTCAATACGCTTAAGTTTAAAATTCTTACAAGGAATTTATGATTACACCTCATAGACGAATGAAAATTATAAAAGACTTTTTTGACAAATCTGACTCTAAAAACCTGATAGTTTACAAAGACTTTGTAAAATTTCCTGAAATTACAAAACACATTATAAATAATTGTAAAGAAGAAACTAAAACGTTTCAAGAATTTAACAATATTTTTCAAGATCCTAAAAAAATGATTACACTTTCAAGTTTTATTTCAAAAAAATTTAAGATTGATGAGATGTCTACCGGCAGATTGATGTCAAATTACTTTATTTTTCATGGTTTGAATTATTTAGAAAATACTAAGACAATTCTGAAAGAGTATGTTGACCCAACTAAAAGAATAGGTAAGAAGAGAATCAAAATAACAGAAAGTATGACATTAAATCAATTAGTGACAAGCCTTGCTCAAGAATTAGGAATGGCAGAGTTTGAAGATCTATTTCCAACTCATCTTCGTAATGTTTTAGATTATTCAGCACGGTATTTTAAAAATGAACGACTCACTTGGATTGATAATAAAGGAAACGGAGTGTCTATACCGCAAAACGAATTTGTAGATTTACTAAATGAATTTGATTCAAATTTTGTTGAGATAATCAATGAATGGACAAGACGAAAAAATAAACGAATAAAATCTCAAAATCATTAATTTTATAATTACAGAAATCGAATAAATTCTGTATTGAGATTAACCCGAATTAATGAATACAATTGAGTTAGATACTGTTATCATTTGTACTGCTTTAATTGACATATTCTCTTTTTTTGAAATATCTAACATGTCTTTATGGTGTTCTTCATTCAAATGTTTTAGGAATTCTTCTTCTTCAACGTTATTACATTTGAAACTACAAGATGGAAAGATACAGTTGAAATTCAATAATCCCATTTTAGATGATTCATTCGTTCCTAATTAGTTAAATTCTAAACCCCAATAATCTTGAAGCACTAGAGAAAAATATTATAAATTATTAAATAACATATTTTTTTAAATCCATTAAATCGTCGGAATTTTTTACGTTTGTTAATGATTCTGCAAAGTCCTTTGTTAGTTTTGGTAGGCATTTTTCATGATAACTATACACTCCTTTTTTGTTTGATTCAATATCTAGAAACACGATATTTGTTATATTCATTATAGGTGCTTTCATTCCACAAATTACACACTCCTCTTTTGGTGCTCGTTCACCAAATTTCATTAAGACAATTTGATTCATATCTTCTGGTTTGTTCATGTTGATTTATTGTAATTAGGACTCTAAAAAGAAGTAATCTATGATTCTAACTCTAATCATAACTTAGATAGTTTCATTAGCTCGCTATTTCTAATGTTATCACTTGACTATTATTACAATCACAGAAAAACAGATGACAGATACACAAACAAAAATTCGCGGGAACGTTGCAAGAATGTTAGATTTTCTTTACACGTGTGTAGGTGATCCAAATAGTCCAAATTATGATATGCCAGATATTCACATCTATGAAATCTATTCAATATTTACTCATGCAGTTGAAGAGTATGGAAAACTAATCTATATGAAATCATTAATACATAATTCTGATAACAAGTACGACGTAGACTATTCCAATAAATTTACTAGTCATAAAACTAAATTTCGCTTAGCATTGAAAGATTTACCGGATTCAATCAAGGCCGCATATCCAAATGGATTTGCTACATCAGGGTTTACTAAATCAGATCAGACAACTACGACTGAACCAATTTGGAATAATAGATTAGATGTACTAAATGTAGATTTAGTAAAGGATGGATTAGAGAAAGGTAATCCGACAAACATTGAATTTAATGTAGATATAGATACATTGCGAAAGTCTATTTTTGAATTTAGAAGTTATGGGTTAAATTATTCCTCGTCGTAGACAGTTACACTTCAATAAGATTAAGTTCAAAATTATTATAGAAAATTTATAAGTTTTAGAGCAAGTGTTTTTTTTAAAACAGTAACAATTATCGGAATTTCAGTTATTGTTTGATTGATATCGCATATGACTTGTGTAACAGGCAGGTAATTAGATACCTAAAAGGTAATGTCAATTTTTCCGTCATATTGTTGTGATTCAACTTTATCAGAGCCAATACAAGCCCCAGTACCTCGTTGATGTTTTTCTATACGGTATTGTAGAGTAAATGTATCCACTTTTGTAATATTCAAACCATGACTTCTTTTTGTATAGCCTTTTTTTGCATGAATCAATGTGGCATTTTTTACCCTCTTGCAATCAGGGCATCTAATACATTTCACATCCCCTTCTTTGATAATCATGTCTTAATACGAATATTTAGAATACTTAAGTTCATAATTGTTGTAAAAAATTCATGGATTTAGAAGGATTACCTCAATCAATGAAGATAGGATTACTTGGAGGGCTTGGTGTAATGTTTGTGATTGGAGCTTATGTAATTATCAATTTCTTCTTCTAAATTCCAATAAGTTTGAAAAATAAATGAGATATTATTCAATTTACGTTGATTAGTTTTAGGGATAAATACGTTAAAGTGGATATAAAAATTCAAAAAATCATGGATTGATTTGTTTGTTCAAAAAAGAAAGAGGATTTTGAAGTATGGAATAATAAAATAATCATTGGAGCAACATATGATTCAGAATTACAAAATCATGAGTTAGTACGTAAAATGACTGAAAAATCTATGATTTGTCACGACTGTATGCAGTCAATAATTAACCAAGTTAATCAAAACAGGAAATAAATTAAAAAGAAATCAATACGCTTATGTCTTGAACATTTTATAGTGAATTATGGCGAAATCATTAAGAGTTATGATAAAATCATTAGGAGAGTACAATAAAAAAAAGTCATCTTCAACAGATGTTAATAATATTACATGGACACAAAAAAATCCAACGGATCCTGAAAAACCAAGAAATAAAAATAAAAAGAAAATTTCTCCATTAAATATTCTCCCTTCAACTAATAGTATCAATACATCAAAAATACTTGAAAAAGTTTACAAAATTGAACAAGTTTCAAATGAAAGTAAATCAAAAACCGAGATATACGATAGAAGGTTTGAAAATTCGTCTGCATCCAATTGTTTAATAGGACCTGGTTTTAAAAGACCTGCAAGATAATTCAATATAACAAATATTATCTGACATTACATCAATACGCTTAAGTTCATTACACTGTTAATGAAAATATGGATGATGTTGAATTTTTTATTTGTAAAAACTGCGGAACCAAATTTCCATCAAAAGAGATAAGACTTTACTGTAAAGTTTGTAAATCAAATTTAGATAAAACAGGTAATTTACCAAAAATATGATGCTTAAAACCATAATAACCGTATAGATTAACTAAAGACATGTCAGCATTTATGAAAATATCAATAGCAATAGTTGTAGTCGCATTCATCATTGTTTTTGTAACCCTTTAATCATAGAATCACAAAATTTCAATAATGGGTATTTTATCAAATTTCAGAAAAAATACCCAATCTGCAAAAAGAGACAAAGCTGCACAAATGAATGGAAAACAGCTTAAAGAATTACTAAAAAAATTCAAAGAAGAGCGAGATAGAGTAGAGAGTGAAACTGGCAGTAGGCCACAAATTGACGACAGTACTCAAATGTTTATGCAAAAAATTTTGAATGTGTGGATTGATGAAGGAAGAAATATCGATGAGGAGAAATTTTGGATAGAAGTAGATCATAACAGGCAATTTACCCACAAGATGGAATTCTATGAAAGATAACATCACAGTTCCAGTAACAAAAATTAATCTCAATTAACAGATACACGCTTAATTTTTAAAATAATTTGAGTATATCTCAAATTTATGAAATGATCCTATTTAGAATTTTTCACATCAGATAAGTTCTGTATTGGATAAAAATTGGATGTAATTTTGATTCCAAAAAAACATCGTGGGCAATAGTGACAACAAGGGCAATAAGAAAAATTAGTTCAGAAAAACTGTTTATATCTAAAAAATAATTTTAGATGTACAGTATGAATTTTAATATTATCGTAGTGAGTTTCTTTGTTTTAATTATAAGTGAAGTTGTGATAAGTCAAGTATATGGACAAGTCAATCCTCAATTGAAATTGATTTTTTACAATTAGGTGTGATTTATTCTTCAGAAAATCAATTCCATATTAGTAATGATATGAATATGGGAGAATTTTCCAATGGCAGTATTATTTGTATTTCAGGATAAACAATTGAGGGATTTCCATACATCACATATTCAAAAAGTACTGATGGAAATAAACAATAAACATTCTCATCAATCGAATTCACTAAAGATAAAGGATTATTTGAAATAAAATATCAAATTCCAGATTATTCAAAAAAGGAAAATATTAATCATTACAGTAAATACAGAAAATAAAAATGTCACTTCATCAAAAATTTTGCAAGTGTTTACTTTAGGTAACATCCCAAATGATAGTGGGTCTTAGAACAAAAGACTAAATGTGTTAAAAAAAATTAAAATTCATTGATACATGGTCCCTCATTAGCAATAGGAGCTGCAATTGCATCCATTATGATAGTAATTGTATTTTTAGGATTTAACAATGTCGCAAATCAAACCGAACTTGTTATTGAGCCTGCTCCAACAGTTCAACAAGTAACTCCGCCAAAAATTACAATCAGTACATTTGTGGAAAATGGCTCACCTATTATTGGAAACCCTACTGCGCCTGTTACGTTAATTGAATTTGGTGACTATCAATGTCATTTCTGTAATGTTTTCTTTCATTCTACTGAAGGGGATATTATGAAAAACTATATTGAAACAGGAAAAGTCAAGATGATTTTCAAAGACTCCAACATCATAGGTCCTGATTCAGTCAATGCTTCACATGGAGCTCATTGTGCAAAAGATCAGGGGTTGTTTTGGGAATACCATGATATTTTGTATTCCAATTGGACTGGAGAAAATAACGGTTGGGCATCATCAAAAAATCTTGAAAAATTTGCTAAAGAAATTGGACTTGACATGGATGTGTGGACTCAATGTATGTTGGATAAAACCCACTCACAAACAATTCTTGCAAGTAATGAAGATGCAAAAAGTTTGGAATTAACTGGAACTCCAGCATTTTTTATAATTGGGCCTGATGGAAAAACCACTAGACTTTTTGGAGCACAACCTTATGGCACATTTGAAAAAGTTTTTGAAAATGAATTACAAAAATAATGAACTGCGATCAGTTTCTTCATAATTTATTAAAAAATATACTAAAATTTCCTTCCTAGTTACTTAGAATTTACCCAATATCCTTATTAATGAATTTTCGAGACCAAGCTTATGGCAGCTGGAATAGACGACATTGCAATTTACATACCAAGATTGTATATTGATGCTGCAGATTTTGCAGAGAATAGAGGATTAGATCCAGTAAAATTACAAAAAGGTCTAGGAGTTTCACAAATGGCAATTGTTGACGCAAATCAAGACCCAGCTTGTCTTGCAGCCAATGCATGTTTACGAATTATGCAAAAGAATAAACTTTCACCAGATGACATTGGTAGATTATACATTTCAACTGAATCTGCATTTGATGAATCAAAAGCAATGAATTCCTATGTGATTGGAATGCTAGAGCAAGTTTATGGTCAAGGTTCATTTGAGCATTGTGGGGGAGTTGAAACAAAATTTGCGTGTGTTAGTGGGTCGTATGCACTTTATGATAATACCAATTGGATTAGAGCAGGAGAAGCAGAAGGAAAACATGCACTAGTAGTAGTTTCAGATATTGCCAAATATGATATGGGGTCTAGTGGAGAAATGACTCAAGGTGCAGGAGCAGTTGTAATGCTTCTTAATGACAAGCCAAGGTTACTGGCATTTGATCCAAAAGTTACAGCTACATCAATTAAAGACGAATATGACTTTTACAGACCATTTGGAAAAGAAACACCCATTGTTCATGGTCAATATTCCAATTTACTATACATGATTCAAGTTAGAAAAGCACTTGAATCATACAAGAAAAAGGTCGTTTCGTCAGGATTAATCAAAATTGAAGAAGGTGAAACAATTTTAGACCATATGGATTACATCAACATGCATTTGCCCTACAGTAACATGGGAAAGAAAGCTTTAGCATATTTAGTAAGACATGAATGGAGGCAACTCCCAAGATGGAAGAAAATATTACAAGAAATTGGAATGGAAGAGCCAGTACCTAAAGACCCACGTGGAACAATTGAATCAGTATTAGGGGATGATGAATTTATGGCAAAAGACCATGAATTTACTAAACTATTTACAAAAACTCAAGAATATCAGGAAGTTTATGAATCAAAATTATCTAGTTCATTAATTGCATCAACTATGATTGGTAACTTGTATACTGCATCATTATACTTAGGATTTAGAAGCAGTTTAGAATTTGAATATCAAAAAGGAATTGATTTGGAAGGAAAAAGAATAGGATTTGGCTCTTATGGAAGTGGAAGTAGTGCAATGGTATTCAGTGGTGTTGTTCAACCAGGTTACAAAGAAATTGTAAAGGATATGAATTTGGAATCAGAAATTGGCTCACGAAAAAGATTGACTTGGGGAGAATACGAGGAATTACACGAAAACAAATTATCTCCAGAAGAATCAATGGTGCATTCAAAGAAAGAATTTGTTCTAGTGAATATAGATACTAAAAAAGAATCTAGAGGTGAAAGACGTTACGTCTATAATGAGTAATGGAAGAAGAGGCAAATCCAGTAAAGGATTATTTATTTGAACATATCAAAAATTCAAAAACAATTCCCAAACTAATTGTTGAAAAAAAATTTGATCAGATCATTGAAGAGATAACAAAGAATTGTTATGATAAAATTCTAACTATGGGTGAAAAAGACGAAGTAGTGGGAGTACTTGCTACAGGGTTATTACATTATTTACTTACAAATGCCCTAATTACAAGTCAAAGAAAAATAGAATATGATGAAAATCAACTAGATATTGTGATTCCAGATATCAAAACATTAGAAAAAGACTCAAAGAAAACTTTGTTAGTATGCATTCCAAAATCATCAGATAAAAAAATTATTGAAGGCAAAATCATACAATTAGAAAAAATTCAACCCAATAAAGAAAACATTTGGATAGTTTTATCAGAAAACATACCCTTAGATAAGAAAACTTTTATTTTATCTAAAGAAAATAATTCATTTTCAAAAATAATTTTTGAGATTGCGCAATTTAGTAATGTTCATGGTACAAATAAATTTAAAATTTTAAGAATCTAAGTCTCACAGATTAGTGCACTAGTATTTCCACCATTGTATAATTTCTCCATTGCATCGATATCACAATCAGAAATGTGTGGAAATATTTTGGTAGAAAGGCAAAGACACATCAATTTTCTTTACAATTCCAAAGATATAGAATTATTTTAACAATAATTTAAAATCAATATTCTTTTTAAAAATCCTATTCAAAGATACATCACTCATGTCTTTGATAAATGGAATTGAGCCTAAAACTGGAATTCCAGTAAGATTTTGTAAATCTCTTTTAAGATCTTTAACAGGATATCCCTTATCAAAATCATTGATTATAATTCCTTTAACAAGAATTTTGTATTTCTCGCACATCTTTGCAGTCATTATAGTATGATTAACAGTTCCAATTTTACTCCGAGTTACAATTACTGTTGGAATTTTCATCTCTTTGATTAGATTTGTAATGTAATAGTCTTTAAGAATCGGAGTCATGATTCCACCCATTCCTTCCACCAATATCATGTCATGAAGTTTTGTTAGTTTTTTAAAACTAGATAATATTGTGGAAATTTTTGGTTTTATCTTTAGTTTCTTCCATGCAGTGTATGGCGATGCAGGAATTGGAAAAAATTGTGGATTTACTAAATTTTCAGGATCACATACCATTGCAGCACGAGATATAATCTCAATGTCTTCTGATTTGTAGCCTTTCTTCTGAGCAGATCCTGCTGCAAAAGGCTTCATCACACCAACATCAGTCCCCATCTTTCGAAGGACAACACCAAGTCCTGCTGTGATGTATGTTTTTCCAACATCAGTGTCAGTTCCCGTAATGAAAAGAGATTGCAATATACTAGATTCAAAATTATTCATTGATTAACTCATCGGTTAATTATTAAGATCTAAAATTATACAAAAAAAGTTGAAAAGTTCTGTTTGGCACCCAAACACTCAGATGAAAGAATGGGATTCCTTTGATAAAATTACCAAAGGTAAAGGAATGTGGTTAATTGATTCAAAGGGAAATAAACTACTTGATGGAGTTGGATCAATGTGGTGTAATGTATGGGGACATTCTAATCCTCAACTAGTCAAGGCAATTAATCATCAGAGTAAAAAACTGCAACATTCATCCATGTTTAACCTTACAAACGAGCCTGCAGAACAATTAGCAGAGAAGTTAGTGAAGATATCTCCTGGAATGCACAAGGTATTCTACTCAGATAATGGCTCATCTGCAATGGAGATTGCAATCAAAATGGCATTGCAATACTGGAAAAATATTGGAGAGAAAAAGAAAACAGAGATTGCAACTCTAGAAAACGGATATCATGGGGATACGTTTGGTGCAATGTCAGTAGGATATGTTCCAGAATTTTTTGGTAAATTTAAAAAACAATTATTCCCAACAATACAATTTCCAGTTCCAAACAAATACAGAATGCCCAAAGGGCTTACTTTAACAGACCATCAAAATAATTGTCTAGAGAAAATTGAAAAGAGATTCTCAAAAAATAACAACATTGCAACATTTATCATGGAGAGTGGCGCACAAGTTGCAGGCGGAGTAATAATTTATCCAAAAGGATTTCAAAAAAAGATCAGTCAATTATGTAAAAAGTATGATGTGTTATTTGTTTTAGATGAGATTGCAACAGGATTTGGTAGATTGGGCGACATGATACAGTATGAAGAACAAAAAAGCATTCCAGATATTGTAGCATATGGAAAAATGCTAACTGGAGGATATCTAACTATGGCTACAACACTTGCAAGCAAGAAAATCTATGATTCTTTTTCAGGAGAGTTTAATGACTGGAAGCATTTGTTTCATGGTCATACATATACTGGAAATCCAATTGCATCTGCAGTTGCAAACGAAAATCTTAAAATGTATCAAAAAAATAATTTAATTAAAAAAATTCAAATAACATCAAAAATTTTTGAGCAATTCTATGATAAGATATCAGATATTGGTATTGTAGGAGACATTAGACATAAAGGAATGCTTATGGGAATAGAGTTAGTAAAAAATAAACAAAAAAAGATTCCAATTTCACCAAAAAAATCAATAAACAAGATATTCTTCGAGGAAGGAAAAAAGAACGGGATTTATCTCAGAACACTTGGAAATATAGTCATGATTGTACCACCGCTGGCAATATCTGAATCAGAGTTAGAATTACTCCTGAATAGAACAATAACCACCATCAAAAATGCAAAATCAAAGGTAATCTGACTGTTAACCCATCATACCAGTATTGGTTAACCTTTCCATTATGGTTGTAGATTAAATTTCAATTATGTCATTATGAAATTACCAAAGTTATACAAATG
>JAPFBP010000027.1 GCA_029250275.1 Candidatus Nitrosopumilus sp.
AAATCTTGATTAATCGTAAATTTAGCATCCTTTAGGCGGTATCCAATTGAATGTACTTTTTCTACTTTATCTATTTCCATTTGAGATCACTTAATCTGATTTAGATCCTCAAGTACCGGATCGATCAATTCTGTTAACAATTTAGTGAGATCAATTGATCTTAATTAATTGCAGGCTGATCATATCTAATAATACAAGATTTGATTTTAAAATATAGTATGTTACAATAACCAATTCGGATTTATTAATGGGATTTAGTCTTTGATACTCATGACTGCAACTGGAATGTGGGTAGAAAAGTATCGACCAATGAAACTTTCTGAAATTGTAAATCAAACTGAGATTATTGGTAGTTTGGAAGCTTTAATCAAAGATCCAACAGATATGCCACACTTGATGTTTTCAGGTTCTGCTGGAGTCGGAAAAACTACTACAGCACTATGTGTTGCAAGACAAATTTTAGGAGAGTATGCTAGAGACTATACACTAGAGCTAAATGCATCTGATGAGAGAGGAATTGGAATGGTTAGAGAGAAAGTAAAGAAATTCTCCAGATTTGCAGGAATGGATGAAGTTCCATTCAAAATTATAATTTTAGATGAAGCAGACGAAATGACAAATGATGCACAGACTGCTCTAAGACGAATTATTGAAGATACTGCAAAGATTTGCAGATTTATTTTCATTGCTAATAATATTTCAAAAATTATAACCCCAATTCAGAGCAGATGTGCTACCTTCAAGTTCACATCCGTTCCTGAAAAAGACGTTATTGGTAGATTAGAAGAGATTGCTAAAAAAGAGAAAGTAAAGACGGACAAAAAAGGACTCAAAGCAATTTATGAATATTCTGAAGGAGATTTGAGACACGCAATCAACCTAATGCAGGCAACTGCCAGTATTGGAGATATTACAGAAGAGAATGTAAAATCTTCAGCCGGATTGACAAAAACCAGTGATGTTGATGAAGTTCTAAAAATTGCACTTGCTGGAAAAGTTCTAGAAGCTAGAGAAAAAATGATTGAGTTAATCAAAGTTTATGGAATGTCTGAATCGGATTTTCTAAAATACATCAACTCTGCAGTATTCAAATCAAAACATGAAAAATTAGCAGACATTTTAGAAATAATTGCAAAGTATGATTATAGAATACTAGTTGGAGCAAATTCTGAAATTCAATTATCTGCAATGTTAGCAGAACTAGCTAAAGTAGAAAATTAAAACGCAGAGAGAGGGATTTGAACCCCCGTATGCTTGCGCACACAGGCTCTCAAGGCCCGCGCCCTACCGAGCTAGGCGACCTCTGCAAAAAATCTTGGATAATAGCGGTTAAAATCTGTTGATGAAAAATAGAAAAATAAGAAAAAAGAAAAAAATTCTTTTTAATCGTGTGCGTGAGGATTTTGAGATCCAGATTTCATAAGTACATAAGTTCCGGATGCTTTCTCGTGCCATTCTTGGTTACCTGATTCGATAAGAATTGCTCCTTCTGGACAAATTTCTTGACAAGCCATACAAACAGTGCAATCGTGTTCTCGGATTGGTTGTGATTTGTCTGTATAATCTAATCTTTCGTCTTGTTCGGTCAAGCCAGTTCCTTCAAAAGTTTCTCCCAAGCATTTTTCTGCTGGAATATCTTTTTCAGTTCTGAACCATTGGAATGTTTGAACTGGACATACACTCATGCAAGCACCAGCTGCAACACATGAATCCCAATCGACTGCAACAGAAGTACCATGAATTCCTAGAGGAACTTGTTTTTCTCCTCTTGCTTCATAGGCTGCCATTACATCTTCGTTTGAGAAGGCTGCACCATCAGTTCTTCCGTCACCCCAAATATAGTGGAAATTTTCACCATTTGAATGGCTTGTTTTTCCTTTTGGTTTTACATCGTTGTGACAAAAATCTTCAGGGATTTGTAGATCTACCATAATTTGATTATTTTAGAATATTATTTAAATCTAGATAAAATTAGTTGGGACTAAATTTAAAAATAAATAGAAAAATTAAAAATTTCTAGGTTTGAAAGACTTTAGATTACAAAGTTTTTGCAGCACTTTCATGTTTTTCAACATTTGCTTGATCAACTTTGATAGCTGCTGGGGGACATACTGAAACACATGCCATACACCAGATACAATCATGTTCTCGGATTGGATCTGCTTTATCTGTAAGATCTTTACGTTCGTCTTTTACATCACTGCCAGTACCTGCAAAGGTTTGACCAACAACATCTTTAGCTGGAATATCTTTTTCAGTTCTGTACCATTGGAAGACTTGTACAGGACAAGCCTCAATGCAAGCACCATCTGCAACACAAGAATCCCAATCTACTGCAACCATTGTACCGCTGATACCAAGAGGAACTTGCTCTTCACCTCTTGCAGCATATGCTGCAACAACGTCTACATCTGTTAACACTTCAGCTTGTGAACCATCAGTGTTTTTTATTTTACCTGGACCCCACATGATATGGAAATTTCCATCATCGAGGTTAATTTTTCCAGTTGGCTTTAGGCCTTCAGGAAAATTTTCTGCTATTGGCATGATATAATTTTCTTGGAGTTATTATTTAAAGCTAGATAGATCTGATACTAACAAACAAGCAAAGAATAGAGCAACTAGGAAGGGAAAATTCCTTACGTTCATAACGATCAAGGATCAATATTATGGATATGGATATTGTCAAGTATGATGTGTATAGAGGACCAAACCTTGGAGTGTACGTTGCAGTCAATGATAGTATTGGTCTAGTTCCAATGGGATTTGCTAAAACCAAATCTGACAAACTTGCAGAATATCTAAACATAGAAATTTACAATACTGCCATTGCAAATACCAGATTAATTGGTGCATTGTCAGTGATGAACAATAAAGGAATTTTACTTCCAAATACTGCTTATCAAAATGAATATGATTATCTAAAAGATGAAACGGATTTAGAAGTTGGAATTTTAGATACTAAATTTAATGCAATTGGAAATGTAATCTGTACCAATGACAAAGGAGCAGTTGTATCTCCTCTGTTATCAAAACAAGATTGTCAAACAATATCAGATGTTTTGGGAGTTGAGGTAATTCAGAAAAAAATTGCAGGATTCAACCTGACAGGGGTTGTTCTAGTAGCAAATGCAACTGGTGCTGCAATCCATCCAGAAGCAAACGAGGAAGAAATGAAGACCATATCTGAATTTCTAGGCGTAAAGATTGAGCCGAGCTCCATAAACAATGGTGTCCCATATGTCTCGTCTGGAATTTTGGTAAATAATCATTGTATGGTTGTAGGATCAATGACTAGTGGTCCTGAAATTATGATGTTAACTAGAGCATTTCTAAATTAAGAATAGATTTTGGATCTTCAGTTAGTTTTTCTAAAGATATAGTTCCTTCAGTTCCATTTACCATATCTTTGAGAACAACATTTCCATTTTCTAATTCCTGTGGCCCAACAATTATTGCAAATTTAGCATTTGTTGCAATGTCCATTTGTTTTTTCATGTTACGTCCTGCCAAATCAATATCAGTTGGAATGTTGTTTAGTCTTAATAATGATGTAATGGAATGAGCAACTTTTTGCATTTCTTCATTTATGTATAGTACGGCAACTCTATTTTGCTTTAATTCAGAAATTATTTTTTGCTCTTGCATTGTTAAGATAATTCTTTCAACTCCACCTGCAACTCCTGTTGCACCAATATCTTCTCTGTTGAATGCTTTAGTTAGTGTGTCATATCTTCCACCACCTGCTAGTGCACCTAAAGTAGAATTTTTATCAAATACTTCAAAGACTATACCTGAATAGTAGTCTAATCCTCTAACTATACCAAAATTAATTCTGACATTTGAAACTCCCCTATTATCTAGTGAGTCGATTAATTGTTTTAGTTCATCCCAAGATTCTAATTGTGAAACATCAAATGCCTTTTCTACGTCTGCAATAGAGCCTTTAATTTGTGAGAATTCTAGAATTTTTTCCAATTTTTCTATTGCATAGCCCTTTTCTTGAAATTCTTTTAGAATTTGCTCTTTTGATTTTTTTGCAATCTTATCTACTGCACGTAAAATATCAGCAACTAGTTGTGGTTCCTTTGAATCAAAGACTTTGTTGATGTAAGACTCTACAAGATTTCTGTGATTAATGTCAATTATGATATCCTTGAGTAATAGGGAATCAAATAATCTGGATGTAATTTCTATGATTTCTGCTTCTGATTCAAGGCTAGCCTTACCATAAATTTCGATATCCCATTGGTGAAAGTATCTGTATCTTCCTTTTTGTGGCTCATCATATCGAAACACCCCTCCAAATGCTGAAATTTTTGCTGGAAGTTTCATTGATTTTTGGGCAGTTGCATACCTTGTGAGTCCCATTGTAAAGTCAAAACGTAATGCTACTTCTCTGTCTCCTTTGTCTTTGAAATAATAAATTTCATCTCTAATTCCAGGACCTGACTTTGTCTCTAGTGTTGATAATAGCTCAATTGGAGATGGATCCATAAATGAAAAGCCATACAAGTTTGATAATTTCTTAAAATGAGACCTAACGTGTTCAATGTTTGTGTTTTCTTCTCCATCAAAGTCTTTCATTCCACGTGGTAATTCCAAGATGATTAGATGTTAGATAGTAGTGATTTAGATATTTCTGTGATAACTAATAATAGGCATAAATGAATACAAAAAAATTGAATAATACATCATGAGAGTAACCGTAAAAGAAGGATGGAGTGAGAAAAGTAAGTATGCGATAATTGCCATGATTGTTAGTCTTGTAGCAATAATCGCTGTAGTGGTATTAGACTAATTTCTTTTTAAAGAAAATACAGATAGCCAATAGTGCATTATTTTTCTGTTCAAATCCACAAATGTTTCAGCATTGTCATTCCATGCCTTTGAAGTATTTTTTATAGATTTAATATTTAATATTGCAAGTTTATTGTATATAGAGCGAAATTTTAGAGTCTCCTCACTCACATTTTCTACAAGATCTTGTGCAGACTTTGGGAATGTTGATCCTGAATTATTTAGAAATTCTTTGTATAGTGTAGTATTTGCAGTAATTGTATTTCTCCATGTCTTGTAGCATTCATTTTGTAAATCAAATAGGGTTTGTTGAATATGTGGAACTGAAGTCTCAAGTTCTGTGAAATACTTGTTGTTTAGTTTATCTAGAATTTCAAAATCTTTATTTTCACTCATGAATATACTAGGAAATTTATGGATTTAAGATTTTTGAGATAATTTGAGGTCAATTTAGGATTTTAACTGACTAATATCGGTCTCTGACCAAACTTTATAAAAATTACATTGGCACTTTCTATAAGAGACTGTGTATAGGGATAATCTGTATTTTCTATGATATCATTTTTGATAATACTAAGATAGTTTCTTAGTTGTTTTACTATTCGTAGTTTTTTTGATTTTGATGCTTCATAGTTTTTTAGATCACTTAGGTTTGCAGAAATATCGCACAGTTTGATTAGTTTTGCATTAAATGATGATTCTTTGAGTTGAATTACATATGCTCGCTCTCTTTTTTTTCTAGTCAATGTCATGTCTTTTGATAGAGAAGACACCAATACTGTAATTTCACTTTCAAACTGCTCATACAAATTATCAAAAGTTGTTTCTGTTTTTTCTATTGTATCATGAAGCCATCCTGCACAAAATATCTGCTCGTCAATTACACCTAAACTTTTGAGTCTGTTTACAACATCATCTAGATGTTTTGAATAAGGTGTAGTTCCATCTGCTCTGAATTGTCCTGCATGTTTATTTTTGGCAAATAATTCTGCACTTTTTACTAGATCCAAAATATTCTACAACTCTGAATGTTTCACTTAATATTAGCCAAGTAAACTATATTCCAAAGAAAAATTGTATTGCTATATGCCAATTGAAAAGACTATTCTTGGAGATTTAGAGATTTGTAGAGTTCTTAACGGAATGTGGCAAGTTGCTGGAGGTCATGGTCAGATTGATTCAGAACTAGCAGTTAGCGATATGGAAAAGTATCAAAATTCAGGATTTACAACATGGGATTTAGCAGACATTTACGGTCCTGCAGAATCTTTAATTGGAAAATTTAGAGAAAAAATAGGTCCAGAGAAAAAATTTCAAGCATTAACAAAGTTTGTTCCAAATCCAGGTCCAATGAGTAACAGTATAGTAACTCAATATATCGAGCAATCATTGCAAAAAATAAAAACAGATTGTATTGATTTGTTACAGTTTCACTGGTGGGATTATAATGATATGAGTTATCTTGATGCACTAAATAATTTATCAAAATTACAAAAGGAAAGCAAAATCAAACACATTGGACTTACTAACTTTGATACAGAGCGAGTCAAAATTATCAAAGAGCATGGGCATGAGATTGTATCAAACCAGGTTCAGTATTCCATTTTAGATCAAAGACCAGATAAGGTGATGGCTCCATTTTTTGCAAAACATGGAATAAAGATTCTATCCTATGGCACTTTACTTGGAGGATTTTTTTCTGAGAAATACCTAGGAGTTGATGAACCACACAGAGGTGATCTGACTACATCTAGTGTACAAAAATACAAAAATATGATTGATGTATGGGGAGGATGGCAGTTATTCCAAGAGTTGCTATCTGTGTTAAACGAAATTGCACAAAAATACAATTGTAGTATTGCAAATATTGCAACACGTTTTGTTTTAGATAAACCACAAGTTGCAGGAGTAATAATTGGTGCAAGACTAGGTATTGCTGAACACAGAGAAGACAATGCCAAAGTCTTTGATATAAAATTAGATGAGCAAGACATTTCATCAATAAATTCTGTCACTACAAAAGCAAATGATCTCTTTGATATCATTGGTGATTGTGGTGGTGAATACAGATAATTCTTGATATTGAAATTTATACGATAAAATGACTATAGTTATTACTTGACTGAGAAGGTTTTACCCAAAGAGGATTCGGATTTTAGTCTCCCAGGAAGAATAGAGGAGAGCAACTCTGCATATTTTGAACCTGAAATAAAATCAAAAGGTAAATCACTTGCCATATTTGGAATAGCCTTTGTTTTAGTTGCTGTAGGAGTATTTTCATATTATTTTCTAAACCAAAGTGAAATTGATTCACAAATTTTGGATAATACTAGTTTTAAAACACTAGAGGAGAAAATGGCAAATCACTATGGAGTTGGGCAATTTGGCAGTGACCATGCACACGCAGCATTGGTAATATTTGTAAATGGTGACAAGTTAGATTTTTCTCATCCACAGTTTCAGATTCAAAGCAAGTACATCCATTTTGAAAATGATAATCCATATCTAATTCACAAGCATGCAACTGATGTTCCATTTGATATGTTGTTTGCATCATTTGAATTAAAGATAACATCTGAATGCATAGAGTTAGGCTATGAAGAAAGTCAATACTGTACTGATAAAGATAATTCTGTAACAATTTTAGTGAACGGAAAACCGTATTCAAACATCAATCTCTATGAAATAAGACATAATGATAGAATTTTGATTTCATTTGGAGACTTAGAATTAGTTTCAGAACAGCAGAAATATTTACAAGGACTAGAAATTCACGACATTCCAAAAATCAGCAAAATAGTTCCGGGAAAAGATATTTCTGTATGAGTCTAGTTTTTCACATACATTTCTAAAAGCATTTCTAAATCAAATATGAAGATTAGTTTATGTTCTAAATTTAGTAAAGGAAACATCAAATCAAAAGAATTAGATGTATGTCCTAAATCTAATGCATGTCCCAATTCATGTCTTACTACTAGTTCAATTTGTTCTTGTTTTAACTTGTTAAAATTATAAATCGTTACAACTGCTTTACTGATTTTTTCATCTGTAAGTTGGTATTTGGTAAACCCATCTAATACCATCAATACCATTGTATTTGGATAATATAATGATGATCTTGGGCTTCTTTTGTATTTTCAGTTAGTTTCAATACATGAATATTTGTTTTTTCAGAAATAGATGATAATGCACCATTCCATCCAAAAAATTTCCGATTATTTTGTTTTCCTGATTATATCACTTGTTTTATGATTTGAATTTTTTCATCCTTTGTGTCAAAATAAAATACAATTGCTACAGGTATTAGTTGTAATTCATTCTAAATCAGTAAAGATTTCCATTCAGATCCATATGAAATGGAAACTGGAAGTAAAATCATAGCAAAAATTATTCCGATTATAATCAAACGCATGTAAGATCAGAGAAGTGAATCAAGTATAATACGATACGTATGATTTGAATTAATGAATTATTTTTAAGAATGATTTTATTATTCTAATAATGGGTTTGAAAATTAATTGTCAGTGCTCCAAGTGTAATTGTAAAGTAAATTTTGAAGTCATTAATGGTAAGGAACTACTCAATTCGATACAGCATGGACGGTTAACTGATGAGCAAATCTTATTCTTGAAGACCAGAGTTGAAAGTAAAATCTGAAGCACTGTTTTGTAGGTAAACACACGTGATAATGTACAACAAGATTAAGCTTGTGATTTTTAGTCATGAAAAATTCAACAAAGGGAGTCATAGTGATTATTGTTGCAACTATCGCGTTTTATGGAATCATGAGCATATTATGGAGAATGGAGAATCCAAAGTAAATTCACTAAAATTCATACAAAATTTACGGATAAAATAAACAAATTTTCATGATTTTCACAATACTACTTTTATTTCATAATGGTCTACTTTACTCAGATAGTAATCAACTAGAAAAAACATCAAGAAAAATAAGGTTTGGTGTTTGGACCATAACACAGAGTTGTCAATGGATAACTACTTGGTTTTGATTACTATCTGTTTTAAAATAAATTCATACAATATTCAGTATAAAATTAAACAAATATTCACATTCGGTATAATCATGTTCTTATGTTCTTACGTAAACTAATCTCTGTGGTATCTGTTAGATGTGATGAATGTGGTTTTGATTGTGAATTTATCACAACAGGAAATATCGAAAAAGCGATCTTTGATTATTGGGATCATATGAACAATGAACATGGAATAGAGTATTCTCTAGAAACCTTAGCTAAATACGTGAAAAAGAAAATCCCAATCCAAATTCCAACAATCTAGAAAAATTGTTGAATTTTCCATTTTTCTAAACTTTAATATATTTAAATTTGAAATTCTTGTAGAAAATCCAATGGATCTTAATGAAATACTCACTAGAGAAAGGGATTCTCTAAGAGATGAAAATATTGAGTTGAAAAAAAGAGTAAAGGAACTCGAATTAAAAATATATGAACTAGAGAAAACAGAATAAATCTATAATTATTGTATTTGTTTTGATAACATGACGATATTTGATGTGAAAACTAGTTACACATGTTTTTCATACAATTCATTCAGCATTGAATGGATTTTCTCATTTTTATGATCTCCCCATGAATCAGACTTTATTCTAATGTGGATGTTGTTATCTTCTAGATTTTTTGTGACTCTTGGATACATCATGCCTATGAAAAATGATTTTTTATCCAAATGCATCTGCTCTGCCTTGTGTTGGAAATAACTAATCCATTCAAATTCAATATCTTGAAAAGTTTCTAAAATGATTCCTTGAATTTTTTGTTCTATTTCTGGATTCAATAATTGATATTAGGATAGAAATGATTTAGATCTTTCTGTAACTATGCAGAACTAGACAATTTTTGAAAATGAACTTAAGGATTTAGTCACAAAAAGAGTTTAGAAAAAAAAGAAAGATTAGTTAGCAGGAACTACAATCCCTCTATCTATCATCTTTAATGCTGAATCTACTTGAAGGCACATTGCAACACCGTTTGATGCTTTCATTACTAGGCTAAATCCTTCACGACATTCTACTTCTGCTGAATCTATTCCGGCAATCATTTGTGTACGTGGATTAATCCATGCTAATTGCATATCTTTTGCCTGTTCAATGAATTCTGATCTAAGTTCTTGTTTTTCCTCGTCTGTCATTTTAAATGATTTTTCGCGAAATTCTGCCTTGAAGGCTTTCATTTCAGATACTCTATCTTGAATTGAAGATTTTCGCTCATCAGAGATTTTAACTTTCATGGTTTTCATGTGATCATCGAACTTCATTCTAAGTTCAACTTTTTTCTCATCTAAATCACCATGTTTTTCCTCATATTTCATTCGGATTTCATCTTGACGCTCATCAGAAATGTCATATTTTTCCATGATCATTGCTTTTAAGCGGTAAGATTTATCAGACATTTTTATTTTATTCTCAGCTAGTTTCTCTTTTGTTTTATCAGACATGTGGTCTTTTCCTGCATCAGACATTCCATCAAAGTCATGAGATTTGTCTTTCATAGTATCTTTTGTTTCATTGTGATGTGCTTTCTTGTATTCCTCTCTTTCTTCAGTGCTCATTGTACACCATTTAGAAATTTTTTCAAGTTTTTCAGAATCATCAATTTCTGCTGCACGTTCTAATTCATCTAGAGCACATAGTTTTTCATAATACATACGTGGTTTATCCATCATGTGAACTTTCATGTGTTCTCTAAATTCATCTCTGTGTTCAGCAATGAAATCTGCTCTGTCTGATTCATCCAAAGTACAATATCTATCTGCATTTGCAATTTGGTCTTCTATTTTACCAAATTCAATTGCAGTTGCACTTTTTTTCTCATCAATCATTGCACAGTATTTTTCTAGAATATCGTCAAGCTCACCTGATTCAGCAAATGTTGCGTTTCCAGCAGTAACACCAGTAAATATAATCAGTGAAAAAACAACGCTTAGAAGTTGTGTACTTTTCATTATGATTTTTCTGATTTTTACAATATAAAGAATAACGGATCAGATCATCGTAATTTTTAATAACGATAATTGAATTTCATGCCTACAGTCATGAATGAGTTCTTCTTTTCTCTCAAATAACAAGTTTACAAATAATATAAAAAAAGTACGAGATTAATGTACTAAATCTCAGCACTTCCAAATAAATACAGAGATTTAATTTGAATACATATGGATACATTTGATGCAATCAAAGAGCGTCGTGCTGTAAAAAATTATGATCCTAATCATAAATTAACAGATGATGAAATAAATCAAATATTATCATTAGCAGTTTTATCACCAACTTCATTTAACATACAAAATTGGCGATTTGTTGTAATAAAAAATCAAGAAATTAGAAAACAGATTCGTGCAGCAGCATGGGACCAAGCTCAAGTGACAGATGCATCTTTACTTTTAGTAATTTGTGCAGATTTAAAATCATGGAAAGATAATCCTGCTCAATACTGGACAAATGTTCCAAAAGAAGCTCAAGACTTTCTAGTGTTTGCAATGGGACCATTTTACGAAGGAAAAGAGCAATTACAAAGAGATGAAGCAATGCGTTCTTGTGGAATTGCAGCTCAAACCATAATGCTTACAGCAAAAGCAATGGGATATGATTCAAACCCAATGATAGGCTTTGATCCTGACAAGGTAGCAGAGATTATCAAACTTCCAGAGAACCATGTAATTTCAATGCTAATTGCAATTGGAAAGCAAACACAACCTGCAATGCCAAGAGGAGGGCAACTCTCATTGAATAAAGTAGTCTTTACTGATAAATTTTCATAAAATTAGGAAATAGATAATTCCATCAAAGCAAAAAAATTAACAAAATAATCTTATTTATAGAAATCTTTTACATAAATGTCAATAACATCAGTTAGTAAGAAGAATAGAAATGAAGACAAGAGTTTTCTGCTGAGTATCCTTTACAATGCCAAGCTGGATGCATTGGCATGCAACACGATAATAGGATATTGTATATGAATATCCAAACTCTATCTTCAGTAACTATAGGCGATATTGAATAATAAAGCAGATCAGTAAGATCATGTAAATTTATGAGTATTTTTTGATAAATTTGAATGAATTTTAAGAATTATACTAGAACTCTTTAAATTTTATTTTTACACATAATACATGACGAGAACTATCATACCGGCTGAAATTCAAATAACGCTTTGAGGAAGTGCAGATAGGAATAGGAAAACACGAAAAGGATAGAAGTATCTAAAATTCGTCTAGTTTTCCACTACACCTCGTTTCCTATTTGGTTTTAAAATAATTTGCAACATCATACTAACTGATGAACTTGTTCAATGTATAATCAATTATGAAATTGTCAAAGTATAATAGAATTTAAATTTTAAAGTTACAACAAAGACTATGAATATCAAAGTTGGCTGTACTGGATGGAGCTATCAAGGATGGTCCGGTATATTTTATCCTAGAAATCTAAAGAATTCTCAATGGCTCAAATATTATTCTCATCTTTTTGAAATAACTGAAATAAATTCTACATTTTACAGAATTCCTGCACAGGAAATTGTACGACGATGGAATGAAGATACTCCACGACATTTTAGATTTACAGCAAAATTTCCATCTGCAATCACACATGAAAAAAGATTAGACAGAGTAAACTCTGAAGTCTTTTCGTTTTTGACATCATTATCTCCAATTCATGAAAAGATTTCAGCACTTGTTTTGCAGCTACCTCCATCATTGTCATTTGAGGAGGCAAAACCAAGACTAGGAGAATTGTTTGATTTACTGCCAGATGATTTTCTATATCCAATTGAAGGAAGACATGAATCATGGTTTTCACAAGATGCAATTTCATATCTAAAACGAAACAAGCACTGTCTTGTTTGGAATGATGTTGTAGGAGTGAATAACCCAATGCCAATTACAGCAGACTATCTTTATGTCAGATTAATTGTAGACAGGTCAATTTCAGATTCAGAATTTGGTAAAATTTCAAAAAACAAAGAAAAATTGATTGCTAATTGGGCACAAAAACTCCAAGAAATCAAAGATATTCCTGTGGCAATGGTGATGGCAAACAATCACTTTGAAGGATTTGGCCCTGCCACTGCAAATTCACTGAGAATGCAGCTTGGAATGCGAGAGTTGATCTGGGAAGAAAAGAAACAGAAAACTCTAGGTAGTTTTTGATCTTTAAGGTAAAGGTGCAATTATACCAGTGCCAAGACCAATTGTTGCACCAAAATAATATCCAGCCAAAATAGTCACAGAGGACCAAACTAGGGAACCGGCAAAAGTGTATGTAACAAATTTTGTAATTCTCATTTTGAGTAATCCAGCAGGAATTGAAATCATTTCCCTCATTAGTGGAACCATTCTTCCCAAGAATACTGCCTTGTCACCATATTTTTCAAACCATATTTCAACTCGTTCTAATTTTTTCTCATTTACTTTGACATATTTCAAATAACGAAGTAAAACAACTCGTCCTAGTTTTAATGCAATAAGATAGATTACAGATGTTCCAATGGTTGCACCGATTCCGCCAAGTATGATCATTGGAATCAAACCAAGTAAGGTAACACCTTGCTGAGATGCTAGAAATCCAGCAGTTGGAAATATTGCCAATGTAGGAATAGGCGGAATTATAGTTTCAAGTAATGCTGCTAAGAATATTCCTTCGTAAAGATGATCACCTAAAAAATCTGCAATCAATATCAAAAAAGAATCAAATGGTTCCATTTGCTTCTGAGAATGAAATCTTACTAAATTACTTTACGAGAGATATTCACAGGCACATTTTGTGCCTAAAGTTTTGAAATGTTATGGTTTCAAAAATACTTTCAATGTATCAGGTTTTTTTGCATGTTGAATTGCTTTTGAAAATTGCTCCAACGGAAAAGTAGAATCAATCATAGAGTCAACTGAAACAATTCCTGATGCTAGTGCATCTATTGCAGGTTTGAATAATCCACAACGTGATCCAATTAATGTAATTTCATTTACTACAGCTGGAGTCAAATCAAGGTTTTCCCTGGATGCTATAGTTGATTTCAGTATTACAGTTCCGCGTGGTTTGATCAATTTCATAATATCTCCAAATCCAGAATTATTTCCAGTTGCCTCTACTACCAAATCAAAAGATTGTTCATCAGAGTGTTCAATACCAATTTTTATTTTTATTCCACTATTCACCAAACTCTCAAGTTTACTTGGATGTCTTCCAAAGCATGTCAAATTAGGACATGTTAATTTTAAAACTTGAATAATTAATTGGGCTAGTCGTCCATCTCCAACTACTGCAACACTCCATTGTGGTTGTAATGATACCTGTTCTTTAATTTCAAAAGCAGCAGCTAATGGTTCAATGAATACAGCCTGCTCATCAGTTATTGAATCAGGAATAACATGTAGATTTTTTTCAGGTAGTGAAAGATATTCAGCAAATGCACCATCTCGTTTTAAAATTCCAAGAACTGTTCTGTTTGGACAATGTCTATCCATACCTTTTTCACAAGATTCACAGACTCCACATCCAGCATTAATCTCACCTACAACTCGCTTTCCAATCAAGTTGGGATTTTTAGATTTTTCTACAATTCCTACAAACTCATGTCCCAACACCCCATCATATGCCAGGTAACCATCTAAAATTTCAAGATCAGTTCCACAAAGTCCAGCTAAACTTACTCTAACCAATACTTCACCAGGAGCAGGATCAGGATAATTCTTATCATAATTCATATTTTTTCCATCAAAGAAAATTGCCTTCATAACAATATCATGATTGTATTCTAATTTTAAAATAGTGGAATTCTAAAAAGATAAAAGCTTATTTTTAAATAATTTAATGAATAATAATGCCAAGAATTTCTCATTTTGATATTCCAGTGGACAGTCCAGAACGTGCACAAAAGTTCTACAGTAAAGTCTTTGGTTGGAAGTTTGAGAAATGGGACGGACCAATGGACTACTGGATGGCAAAGACTGGAACAGAACAGCCAGGAATTAATGGAGGTATGTCAAAAAGAATTCCAGGTCAAATAGGAATGACAAATACAATCAACGTTCCATCAGTAGATAAATTTGTAAATAAAATCACAGAGAATGGAGGGCATTTAATCATACCAAAAATGGCAATTCTAAAAGTTGGATGGTTTGCACAATGTACAGATACTGAAGGCAACATGTTTGGGATTATACAATTAGATGAAAAAGCAGAATAAACCACCTAAATTAATAATCAGATTAAGTACAAATTTTTAATTGAGTTACAAGTTTTTAGATCATGCAACTGATGCCATTATCGAAGTCACTGCAAAGAATATCAAAGAAGCATTTGCAGTAGCAGCGGATGCAGAAATCAATCTAACTCTAGACCAAGACAAAGTAGAAGAAAAAGGACAGATGGTATTCTCTGCCAATGGAAAAGACCTACACTATCTTTTGTTTAGTTGGCTGGAGGAAATACCATTTATTCTCATTACAGAAGGGTTTGCGATTAAAAGACTAGAATTTGACATTGAAAAAAATGACGGCTATAAAATCAATGCAATCGCATATGGAGAAACATTAGATGTGAAAAAACATAATTTCAAAGTGGAAATCAAAGCCCCAACATTTTACGATATGGAAATCAAAGAAGATGATGGTGTTTACATGCGATTCTTACTAGATCTCTAAATGTTGTGAATAATTATTTGTAATACTATTGAAAAAGTTATACGTGTTTTTTAAAAGACTTGGTTGCAAACTCATCATTATGCAAAGAAAATTAGGACTATTTGTAGTATTTTCACTTGTTATTCTAATGATGGTACCTGCTCATGCTGAAGTGATAGAAGTATCCCTTGGAAAAAATTTCTATACAGTCGATGAAAAGATATCATTTTCAGGTAGTGAAAGTGAAGGTAGTGTATTAGTAAATGTAGTAGTCAAAGATCCTAATGGAAAGTCAAAATTATTTGGAGGTTTTTCTGATCCTGAAGGAGAATTTGAAACAATCCCACAGTCGGTAGAAAATATTTTTTCTGCAATTGGAACTTATAATGCAACAGC
>JAPFBP010000028.1 GCA_029250275.1 Candidatus Nitrosopumilus sp.
ATTCCACAGAATAATCTTTTTTCTTATATTTTTCTTAATTTAGATACGCCAGTTGTGATATGATCAATGATTGTTTGTAATGGTGTACCTGGACCAAATACATGATCAACACCTGATTTTAGCAATTCATCATGATCAATGTTTGGAATTACTCCACCCCCTACTATCAAAACATCTTTGATTCCTTTCTTTTTTAGTGTCTTGACTACTCTTGGGAAAAGTGTCCCATGTGCTCCATTTAACAAACTCATTGCAATTACATCTACATCTTCATCTTCTGCAATTTGTGCAATTCTATCTGGAGTGGCAAAAAGCCCTGAATAGATTACTTCCATTCCTGCATCTCTGAATGCTCTGCATAATACGAGAGCACCTCTATCGTGACCGTCAAGTCCTAATTTAGCAACTAGAATTTTGATACTTCGTGATGCTACTTTTTGCTTCATGATTAGGTGTATTTTGGGATATTTTAAAAGGTTTATTTGATTTTCATCTCTTTACCTCTCCAAATATATTGATTCAGCCATCAACAGTGACGGTAAGATATGACTGAAGATGTTTGCGACTTTTGTAAAGGTAGAGGTTCTTCATCTACAAACCTATGTGTTTATTGTAATGGGACTGGAGAATGGAACCAAGCAGCACAAGCATATGTAAAAAATCATATTTGTCAATGTATTGTACTTGATAGAAAATTCTGTCCTGTTTGCAATAAAGCATGTCATCATGATACTAGCTTAAATCCTAAACAAATTATTGATCCTGGTTATGGAGGAAATTCAACTCCTGAAATTACTGTTGCCATGTAGTGGAAAAAGATTGTATTATGCTTCTATGAAATACTCACACTTCTTATACCTGAGATAAGCTTCTAAATCATGTTTCAAGACACATTTATTTTCTATGTTTCAATTATGAATTTTCTAAAAAATGGGATGGCTTTCTAAATGGAAACTCCTTCCTGTGCACGTTGTGGAAAGAACTCTATTCTATCTGACGAAGTTACAGGCGAACAGTTTTGCGGAAAATGTGGATATGTAATTGATGGAAAATCTCAAGAGTCTGGTCCTGAATGGAGATCATTCCAAAAAGATGGTGGTGCTGATCCTGCAAGAACTGGTGCTCCTTCATCTCTTATGATACATGATATGGGATTGTCTACTGTAATTAATCCTCTAAACAAAGACGCATCAGGAAAACCTCTTTCTACATCTATGAAAAGTACTATTGAACGATTAAGAACTTGGGATAGTAGAAGTCAAGTTCATGCACCTGTTGATAGAAATTTAAGACAAGCTCTAAGTGATTTAAATAAATTAAAAGATAAAGTTTCAGTTCCTGCCAATGTTTTGGAAAAAGCAGCATATATTTACAGAAAAGCATTGGAGAAAAAATTAGTTCGTGGTAGATCTATCTCTGCAATGATTGCTGCATCACTTTATGCAGCATGCAGAGACACTGAAACTCCAAGAACTCTAAAAGATGTTTCAGATGCTGCAAATGTTAAACGAAAAGATATTGCAAGATGTTACAGATTATTACATCATGAATTAGAATTAAAAATGCCTGTAGTGGATTCAATTCAATGTATTGCAAGAATTTCAAGTAAACTTGAGATATCCGAAAAAACAAAACGATATGCTGTTAAAGTACTCAAAGAGGCACAAGAACGTAAAGAATCTGCAGGAAAAGATCCTATGGGCCTTGCAGCAACTGCTCTCTATCTATCATGTGTTAAGAATGGTGTATCTATCACACAGCGAGATCTTGCTGAAGCAGCAGGAGTCACTGAAGTTACAATAAGAAATCGTTACAAGGGATTAAAAGCAGATCACCCTGTAAAATAACATCTCTGATTGTCTTGCAATGCACATGTGTGCATACTTAGTGATTATATCCTAAAATCACCTAATATCCACATGCAAGTATTAAATCAACTAAAAATTGAAGAACCTGAAAGAAAAGAATGTTTTTTAGAAATTCTTTCTGATAAATATTGTAGATCTATTTTAGAGGCCATAATGGATACTCCAAAATCTGCAATTGAAGTATCTAGGGAAAAAATTATTCCATTAAGTACAGTGTATAGACGAATTCAACAATTACACGATTCAAAAATGATTCGAACTTCTGGAGTAATTACTGAAGAAGGAAAGAGATTATTTTTGTATAAAAGTAAAATCAAAGAAGTTAACACCAGTTTTCATGATGGAAAAATTGATGTAGATGTGGTTTTTAACAAAATCTGATCTATTATTTTATTTCTAATAGTTATGTTCACTGAAATCACTACCTAATGCAATTGTTGCAATGACTGTGGATTCAGTAGTTTGACATTTCATTTTTGAATCTGGCAAAAATTCTTTGAATATCTCTTGTAGTAACTGTTCTGTAAATATTGACCAGTTACTTCCTAATTCATGTTGAATGATAAAATGATGTAATTCTCCTTCGATTCTATGATCTGATTTCATCCCCGATGCTCGCATATAGTCTTCTAATGTCTCAATACATCTTTTCAAATCATATTTTCCTTTGATGAATAATACGGTGTCTTTGATTACTGGCTTGATGACATTAATTATTTCATTAATTTCACCAGCAGTCATTTCTATTCCTAATGAGTCTAGAAGTTTTTTAGGAACTGGAATCATTCCAATTTTGGATGCAAATCTGTCCCATTGAATATATTTCTCTAAAATTTGTCTTGCCATTACATTATGCGAAATATTATGATTCATGGCCTCTGTTTCAATTTCTTCAACTAGTTTTACGGGCAGACGATAAGTTATACTGCGTGTTTTTTCTTTTTTTGGAGGATGCTGTTGTCGTTTTATTGTAGAGTCCAATTACACACATATCAAAATTAGATTGAATATAAAGCTGATTTTTTCTTGACTAAAAATCTATTCTCAAATTTGACAATCGTATTTTATTTTAAAATAATTTGTTTTACTGACATCTGTTGAGGAACATAGATGCAAAATTCAGCGTTATTTATTTGAGATATGGGACAATATTGTAAAAATTGTGAAAAATTCATGAAGAATCCAGATATGACTCATTGTTCTGATGAGTGTCTATTAATTGCAATTAAAAACAGTTACACTTTAACTGAAAATGAATTTAATGCAATTACATGGGATGAAAAATCTGATCCATGGACATGATACAAAATAGAAAATCTACTTAAAGTGCAACCAAGGTATCGGAATTATGGATGTAACTCCGATTAATTATCATCTTACATTTGAACCAGATCTAAAAAAATTTACATTTAATGGAATTGAATCTATCTCTGTTGATTGTAAAAAACTAACAAATTTAATTACAATGCATTGCGCTGAATTAAAAATCACCTCTTGTCAAGTAACATCAAAAGGGAACATAATCAAATCTTCCCCTAAAATCAATGAGAAAAAAGAAGAATTAGAAATTAGATTATTTGAAAAAGTTAAGGGTGAAATTACTATTGATTTAAAGTTTCAAGGAATTCTAAATGATCGATTGCTGGGATTTTATCGTAGCCAGTATATTCAAAATGGGAAAACTAAATATCTTGCTACAACTCAATTCGAAGCAGCTGATGCTAGACGTGCATTTCCATGCTGGGATGAGCCTGAGGCTAAGGCCACATTTGATATTTCAATAATAACAGATAACAAATTTACTGCCATTTCTAATATGCCTATTAAATCAAAGAAAAAAATTGGAAGTAAAACTTTATACAATTTTTCAAAAACTCCAGTCGTTTCTACATATTTGATCTATCTTGGAGTTGGAGAATTTGAATATCTTACAGGTAAGGTTGGAAAAATTCAGATTAGAGTTATTACTACAAAGGGCAATAAATCAAAAGGACAATTCTCATTAGACTTGGGGAAGAAACTTCTTGTTTCTTATGAAAAATATTTTGGAATAAAATATCCGTTACCTAAATTGGACTTGATTGCAGTTCCTGATTTTGCAGCAGGGGCAATGGAGAACTGGGGCGCAATTACATTTAGAGAGACTATATTGCTATATGATCCTAAAACATCTTCCACTAGAACTAAACAATACATTGCTGAAGTTATTTCCCATGAGATTGCTCACATGTGGTTTGGAAATCTAGTTACTATGAAATGGTGGAATGATTTGTGGTTAAACGAAAGTTTTGCAACATTTATGGCAACAAAGTTTGTTGACAAATTTTATCCTGAATGGAATCTCTGGGACCAATTCATTGAAGACGCAATGAATAATGCAATGGGGTTAGATGCTCTCAAAACCACTCACCCCATTGACGTTACAGTAAATTCTCCTGCAGAAATCAGAGAAATCTTTGATGTTATATCCTATGATAAAGGCGGATGTGTTTTGAGGATGCTTGAGAATTACGTTGGAGAGACTAATTTTAGGGCAGGTCTAAAAAAATACCTCTCATCATTCAAATATGGTAATGCTCAGGGACAAGATTTGTGGGATGCAATTGGCAAGGCATCAAAAATGCCAGTTAGTGATATGGTTAATTCATGGCTAAAACAGCCTGGATTTCCTCAAGTAGAGATTACACAAAATGTTGATTCGTTATTACTAAAACAAAGCCGATTCTTAATGGAGTCTACTCAAAAAACTCAGAAGGGATTGTGGCATATTCCAATAACCTATGGTCTGGGAAAAGAAATCAAAACAATACTGCTAACAAAAAAATCTACTACTATTAAAACTCCTTCTGGCCTTGGATTTGTTGCAAACATTGGCAGGACTGGATTTTATCGTGTAAAGTACGATGATGGGATTCTACTTGATCTTAAAATGTTAGTTGATCAAAAACAAATCCCACATGTAGATAGGTGGGCAATTCAAAATGACTTGTTTGCATTGTGTGTTGCAGGAAAAGAAGACATCAAAAATTATCTGGACTTTTCAGATGCATACTTTGATGAGGATTCATACCTTCCACAAACAAATGTCGCAAATAATCTCAACTTTTTATCCTTGTTGACATTTTTTGAAGATTTCACTGATGAGATTCGTGAATATGCAATTAATTATTTTAGAAAGATTTTATCTAATCTTGGATGGGAACAACAAAAGTCAGATAGACATACTGATGCATTTTTGCGAGGATTCTCTATTTTTGCATTAGGAAAACTAGGTGATGAGTTAATTTTGGAAAAAGCAAATTTAAAATTCAAAGCATTTTTAAAAAACCCTTCAACTCTACATCCTGATATTCGCGAACCTGTATTTTCTCTAGTTGCATGGACCGGAAATGCAAAAACACATTCTCAATTTGTAACATTATACAAAAATGCAAAAACCATGGAGGAAAAATTACGATTCTTAGGTGCAATGTGTTATTTCCGTGATGAAAAATTACTAATCAAAACATTACAATTTTCTCAGACATCTGAAGTTCGTTCTCAAAATATGCAATTACCAATAATGAAAATTGCTGCTAACCCATACGGAAAAAAGATTCTCTGGCCATGGTTAAAGAAAAATTGGAACAAACTGAGCAAAAAGGTGGGCTATGGTAATCCTCTGTTTAATAGAATTGTTGCAAGTATTGCATTAATTGCAGATGATTCGATGGAATCTGACATTAAAGCATTCTTTAAAAAAAATCCTACACCTGGAACTGAAAGAACACAAACTCAAACTCTGGAAAAAATCCGAATTCATTCCAAATTCTTGAGAAAAATGAAAAAAGACTTTAAACAATAGTATGGCGCGAAAAATTCTTCCTATTCTCTCTCTTGGAATAATCACTGTTTTTGCAATACTTTTCCTTAGTGGGGGTGGCACTGATGATAGCGATATACTTCGTCAAACATTTCAAGTAGATGCAATTTACTATGATTCAGGACATGTTGAGATTTCATATCTTGATAAATCGGGACAAACTGATTCTGTGATTATGGAAATACTTGGAATGGATGAATCTTTTCAAAAATCATTTTCTGGTTCTCAATTCATTGAAATTGTTCCATTCCAAAATATACCAAAATATGGTTGGGCAATTCACCCAATAGTTTTAGAAATTGATCATTTAGAATTTGGCCACATTCAACTAAAAACTGAAATTCATACACTTGACCAACCAATTCCCTCTGTAATCTATTCCAGACCGTAGATCAGATACAACATGTTGATCCACCTATCAGTAAGCACAATTATCATATCCTTCTGAATGTGCCTGAGTTGAACTCTAAATTATCTTATTGAATTGTTTGACATTCTAAAAGTGAATTCCATGAAGGCAGACCTGCACTGTAAGGGAGTGGGCAGCTGTCTTATCACGAACTCACTACACCACATTACATAATCTGACTATTAAGATGAATCCTAGTTGATTTGATTTAGGATGATATCAACTTGCTTTTAGATTAATAGATTAAAGACAATAGTGTATCATGAGTAAAACTTCAAACAAAGCCAAATTCGCATAAAAAAACAAGAATAATGAAAAAATGCCTAAAAATCTAATAAAAAAGTAATACTTGGAATCATTCAAAGAAATGAAACAAGAATTGAAATACGATTCTAACTGAGAGATTTTTTCAAGAACAACTCATGAAATAACAACAATCTCATAATCCTCTACACGAGTACGAGATAATCTTACTATGACCACCCTAAATACAATGATTTATGATGATGAGAAAATTGGGCATGTTTTCTTTTTTGGATAATAGTTAACTGTAATATGTCATATGTCATATGGTGAGATATTGATATGAATAACGATATAGAAACAGCTTGGCACTATCACAATGGTACCAAGCATCCAAATGGTTCTCTGATGAGCCGTTTTCATTTCTATAATTCTGCAAATAAACCAAACCCATACAAAATATACCAAGATCTTCCTTCCATTGCCTTGCAAATTCAAAAGTCAGAAAAAGACTTCTCTGCACTGAAAGCAATTTCAGGCAATATCAAATTGAAAGAAGGAGGACAAATTTCTGACCTCAATGTTCTTGCAAATATACTTCACTTCTCTGGAGGAATTACAAAAACTATTAATTTTCCTGGGATAGGAATTGTAGAATTTCGGGCTGCTTCATGTACTGGCGCACTTTATCATATAGAAATTTATGTTGTATGTCAAGATGTTCCAGGTCTAGAGGCTGGGGTTTATCATTTTGATCCTAAAGAAATGAAACTAAGACAATTACGAAAAGGGGATTATAGACGTGTTCTTGTTAGTGCCACTGGAAATGATATTAATGTAGAGAAAGCACCTATCATTCTAATTTACACTGACATCTTTACAAGAAATACAGTCAAGTACCAAACACGGGAATATCGTCATGCGTTTTGGGACTGTGGTACAATAATAGCAAATACACTTGCAATTAGTTCTACACATGGTTTGGCTACAAAAGTCATAGTTGGTTTTGTAGATAAACAAGTAAATTTACTCCTTGACTTGAACTCGGATAAAGAGGTGTCTCTTGCACTTGTACCGATAGGATTCACCAACAATGTTTCATGTAATGAGGTTCCAGAAGTAGAGACACTATATGTAAAAACGGAACCGCTTTCAAACTACGACATCGATGATCCAGAAATACAGAGGATACACCAAGATTCATCATTAAATTCAGCAGTTGAAGTGAAGAACTGGCAGGGCAATACTCCAAAAATTACAATACCAACAAACACAGGAAACACCATTTTCTTACAACCCTCTCTTGAAAATAGAATGCCTCATGATTCTCTCGAATCTGTTATAATACGACGTGGTTCTACCAGACAATTTTCTTTGGAATCAATTTCATTGCAACAATTTTCTACAATAATTTATTATTCAACCCGAGGAATTCCAACTGATTTTCTAAAACCATATGGTAATTCGTTAATCGATTTATACATAATAATAAACTCAGTAAACGATTTGGAATCCGGATCATACTTTTACAATCGAGAAAGAAATGCACTCGAATTGCTTAAAGAAGGAAAATTTCGACATGTGGCAGGTAACCTTGGCCTAGATCAAGCCCTTCCTGCAGATGGTAGTGTTTCTTTATTCTTAATGTGTGATTTGAATAAAGTTCTAAAACGCTTTGGCAATCGAGGTTACAGAGCATCTCAGTTAGAAGCTAGTATCATTGGAGGAAAACTCTATCTAGGCTCTTATACACATGGCCTCGGAGCTACAGGCTTGACGTTTTACGATGATCAAGTGACTGATTTTTTTTCACCTCATGCTAAAGGTAAAAGTGTAATGTTTATGGTTGTAATTGGGAAAAAAGGTTGAATGAAAAATTTTAAAACATCGATTTGTTTTCTTCAGTAATTTATTTGTATTTGTTATTTTACTATTCACTTGATTCCAATCAGTGTAATCAAACTCTTAAACAAATATGGATCTGATTTGTTTCCAAATCAACACAACTTCAATTCTCTTTAATTCTATCATCTACATTATAGCATTTAGAATGTAAGAAAAATGAATATCTATGACACAAAGAGTATTTCATATACTCAATGTGGTAAATCCATTGGAGAGATAGACTATGATGTAAATGTTATCTTACCTAAATGTGGACAATGCACAAATCCATGCCAGAAGGAGACAATATTCTCTATACTGCAACATTTTAAGAATAATCCTCTTGTAAAAAAATCAATAATGGGAAAGATGTTACAAGTGGGCATGAAATAAAATAACACATCATTGCAAACATTGTAGTTATACGTGGAACTCATCAGTAAGTGACATTTAAAAATTATTTCTACATAAAAAGATCCATTTGAAAGATGCACCAGTGCAAAGTACAGGAAAAACGGAACGAGACAATGATTACAATTGCTGATTTAAAATTCTGTGAGAATTACAGTAACGTATTTCTGAAAAAATAGTGGAGAAGATTACAAATAGATGCCCTGCATGTAATGTATGGAAGAAAGAAATCATTACACCATGAGTTTGGATATGTTTTTGGATACAAATTTTAATTATGAAATATGCTTAAGTTCATAATTTTAGAAAAAAAAGAAGAGGGTTGTTAGTCCTCAAATTAAAAAGTATTATTTCTTTTTTGAAGCTTTTTTTGCTGTAGTTGCTGCTTTTTTCTTTGCTGCCATGAGGGGTAGTTAGTTTACTTGAATTTCTATATGTGAAATAAAAAAAAGTACACAAAATAAGTATTATTGTGAATACTATTTCAAACTCTAAATTTCATAATGACCATTAGATTCTAGATCGCCTCTTTCGTAGCTGAGTAGTTAATTCAGTCATTCCTTACAGATATGCAAACTCACACCACTACGATACTATGCTGTACGCTATCTGTCTAATAGAGTAATCACTTTTTTGGATAGTAATCTAACACTACATCAAATTCAGAGATGATTTTTTAGATTTTAAATCAAAAATCTGCTAAAAATCAGTGTCGTCATCTACTAGTAATCTCAGCTTGAATTCCGTTTGAAATTTTAAAATTGTAATGACAATTTTCACGTCTCATGGGTGTCAAATCTTTTTGTCTAATCCTCTCTCGGCGTTTTTGTATTTCCATTGATTCTTGCTTAAAATTATGGTTAGACAGAAATATTGCCGTCAAAGAGCCAAAAATATTTCTATCTAGATCATGAAACTATACACTTCAAAATGTTTAAAATTACACTACTCCCAAATCTAGTATGACGGATCAAACAGGAACGAAAATTAAAGAATCTGGAATTTTAACTGCTGAGTTAATTTCTCATTTTAGAGAAAAATGTAAAATTTGTGGACATCATCGAATTATGCACAATGAACTAGACGTATGTGAGGGAGTAATGAACAAACCCTGTACTTCTGGCTGTGACAAATTTGAAGCAGAATAAGTAAATTTACCTATCTGAGATTTTTTTAATTCTTTAATAATATATTTCTTGTAAGTTCTTTATGCCTTCTAAAAATAATGAAGAAAAAACCTATCCTTTAGGATATGAACCACAAGAGACTCCTGATGTTGTAGAAGATAATGTTCGAAATAACTTACTAGATTTTATCTTAAAATCTGGTCCGACAGAAGTTGTAGATACTGATTTATTTGCTGTAATGACAAAAAGACGTTCAACACGAAAATTTTTAGACAAACCTGTTGAAACTATAAAAATAGATAAAATTATTGCAGCTGCAGACACTGCCCCAACTGCTGGCAATTTTCAAGGGTTTGAAATATTTTATGTAAAAAGTCCTGAAAAGAAAAAAATACTAGTTGAGGCCTGTAACAAACAACCATACGTTGATGCTCCTGTAGTACTTGTTTTCTGCAAAAACCCTTCTAGGGTAAAATTTGACTTTTCAGATGACATTCTTAAAAAATTTGCCATTCAAGATGCCACTCTTGCTGCAGGGTATTCACAGCTTGCAGCTCAAGCTTTGGGATTAAGTTCAATTTGGATTGGAATGTTTGATGAACAAAAAATAATGGATGTTATTGAAACTGATTTGGTACCATCATCTGTATTATGTATTGGATATCCTGAACAAACTAAATTCCCAAAACCAAGAAGAAATTTAAAAGATTTAGTTCATGTAACTTGGTAATCCTTGCCTAAAACTATCCATCTTTAAATAATCATAGTTTGTTGTTTAGTTTATGACTGATGCATATGTAATGTTAAACTGTGATCTTGGTGCAGAATCTGATATAATTGAACAACTAAAAGAAATTGAACAAGTAGTTGATGTGTTTGAAACCATTGGAACTCATGATATGATGGTAAAATTAAAAGCAGATAATTTTGAAACAGTCCGTGACATTGTTTCACGTAATATTCAAAAACTAAAAAATGTCCGTTCTACGGCTACCTTAATAAAAAAAGACAATTATTAGATTCTAAACTCTAAATTTCTTAGTTGGGAAAAGAACAAATCATTCATGGAGATTAAATATTCTTTTTAACTATACTCTTCATGGAAGATACAAAAATTCAATTAACATGGGAAGATGTAATGGGTCTTGGATATTTGGTCTCAGATGATTAAGAATTATCCACCCTTGAAACTCCAACACGCTTAAGTTCATCAAATACGTTATTAGGTAATGAGTAAAACCTCACACAAATCCAAACCATCACAAAAAAACAAGAATAATAAAACGATTCCTAAAAATCTGGAGAAAAAACAATATTTGGAATCTTTATTTGAACTAAAATAATCTATAAAAGACAATTCTTAGATTTTGAACTCATTTTATGTTTAATTTTTAATTAGTTTACATTTTTTGTACGTTTAATTACGATTAGAACCTAATCGATTCAAATGATTGATGAAAAAAATGAAATTGATAAATTAATTGATAATATGATTACTAGTGGTGATGAATTAGTTGATAATCTTAAATCCGTATTACCTAATTCACTATCAGAATCTATGATGATGTTTCATGAATCTACTGTCACTAATCTTAAAAAAATTAGAGAATTTTTGAATAAATAGACTAGTAATACGAATACCTATGATTTCTGCTACATCCTTTTTAATCATTATTTGAGATCTATATTATGGACAGATCTAGAACTATTACCATTACTGTTGAAAAGAAAACTGGTGATACATTTGATGCAATTTTGAATATGCCTTCAAAGATAATGCCTAATGCACAAATCAATGAGTATGACTGGTGGGTATTTACTGGACCATATGGAAAATCCATGCTAAAATTTAATGAAAATAAATCGTTTAGAATTTTAGATCATCAGTATATTGATGAGGAATCCTCATGGAATATCCCAATGAGAGTTGTCTCAAATGGTGATGTTTCAGAAGTTGTAATTACTTTGAATAAACCTGATGAAATAACTAATGAACAGTTTAACCATAGAATTGAAGAACTTTCTGACATGTTTAATTCGATGAAAAATATTATCGAGTTTGAATCCTAGAATTTGGTCTTTAGTGTAGAGCCTGAATAAGTACAAATTATTCTTCAAGGTTAAATATAAATTTTATAATACAATGTTGAGAAAAAATGCCATATGAAGAAATATACTATCAAAGATTGGAAGAAGACAACCCTGAAGATTACGCAAAATTAAAATTTAAAAAACAGGACTAATCATTATCTGAATTGTTAGAATTATCATTTTGATTATCTCTTGGACCAACCATGTCTTCTGGTTTGACTTTGTTATCCCAGTTACCTCTTACACCTTTAATTAAAAAAATGATTCCAACTACAATAAATCCTAAAACCAATCCAAAAAATATGACCTGATCAAATATCTTGAATGAACAATCGATTTCTACTGGCGGGGAATTATCTGAATACTCGTAACAAGTTCCAAATTCATTTGATTCTATAGTTGCAGCTTGATAATTATGTCCAAATCCTCCGAGGATAAGAAATCCAACAAAAATTAGAGCAATACCAATAATGATGAATCTCATATCACTCATGATTTTTTCCCTGATTTATCATATTTACATTTTGACCTGAAAACTAATTGCTTCTATTTTTCAAGAGATATTTTAAGATTTTCTAATGATGCCTCATAAAATGATGCTAAAAATACCACAAAATCTAAGAATTCTTTTTCAGACATTTTTTCACTGTTAAGATATGACTGCCATGTCAATTCAACAAGATTTTTTGATTTTGATATAATTGAAATTGTTGCAACATATGCTCTTAGTGGTAAACCTTCAGTTGCGATGTATGTAAAATTTTCTCCTTTTTTCCATGCAACTATATGTTCTTCAATTTGATTACCATCTTCAAATGTAATCAGCCTTACAGTTCCTACGTCTTTTTTCTTCTTAGATAGGTAAACTGTTTTTTTAACGTCAACTACCCAAGTAGGTAATCCCACAATATTGCTAATTTTTTTCCAAACTTTGTCTTTGGATACTTTAATCTTGATAGTTTTTTTAACAGTCCCCGTATGAAATGTCTTTTTTATCATGTTCTTTTCAGAAAACTGATGAATTTTAAATTTTAGTTTTACAACCATTTTTAATCCCCTGAAGAGAAAGATATCCATGGTTTTTGGCTGGAGTAAAAAGAAACAAGAAGAAAATTCTGTTGATGAAATTACACAAAATAAGGAGATTTTACTTACAGATGTTTCTAAAATTATATCTGATCTAGGCACTTTGAGAAAAACTCAAACTTTATCTGATATTACTAATTTGAGAAACAAAACTGAACCACTGATTAAAGATTTAATGAACATAGGGAATCATCTTGAAAAAGATAATCTTAACATTGATGCTATAGACAAACATCTTGCAATTATTGTAGTTCGAGGTAAAAATCAAGTTATTAACATGATCAAAAAGGATGTTGTTTCTTTACCAAAAATTTCCTCATTTGACGATGCTGAAAAATTAAACTCTATGCTAAATTTAATTCTTAAACAAGTGGGTGATGTTTTAGGAAGACAAACTAGAGTAATCCATATTTTTGCCAAAAAATATGCCTCTCAATTAAAAGAAAATCTTGCAGTAATGAATTCTAATTATTTTGAAATTCACCAATTATTGAAAAATTTTAATTCTACTAAATCTCTTTCAGATGAGATAAATGAAACACTCAATCAAATTAAAAAACTAACTGATTTACGTAATGAAAAATCTAAAAAAATTACTGAAATTAATGCTGCCCTAAATTCTACGAATGAAAAAATATCTACTCTTCAAAATTCTATTGATGAAATAAAATCTTCTGAAAATTACAAGAAATATCTTACTTTGAAAAATACTCTAGATGAATTTGTTGAGCAAAAATCTATAATTAAAACTCAAATTGATACACAATTTACTAAAATATCTCGTCCTTTGGGTAGATATGAATATGCCTCATCTTTGGACAAAGATCAAAAAAATATCTTATCAAATTTAGTTTCTGAACCTATTGATATGCTTTCTTCAAATAATTATGACTCTATAATTTTAATTCTTGAAAATGTCCGAAAGGGTATCACATCTGGTTCTATTTCTGTAAAAGATGTGGAAAAAACATCTTTTCAGATAACTGAAACAGAAGAGTCTTTGGATGGATTTATCAAACAAGTCTCAGAATATAATCAAAAATACAAACAGATGCAAAACGATGTTAGTTCTCTAATGCCTAGTGATTTACTTTCTTTGGAATCCGATCTTGCAAAAACTACTTTATTGAATAATGAATCTAATCTCAAATCTAAAACTTTTCAAGGTGAAATCGATGAAATTGATTCAAAAATTCCTAAATTAGTATTAGAAATTGAAGATAAATTAAGACAATTCTCAAATACAACATACACCATTTCAACATCTTAAAATTAAATTAGTCCTAAATTGGATACTTGTTGTGTTATTCAAAAATAAAAAATTTGAACGTTCAGTGATGTTGAAAAAGGAAGTCCTTGATAGTATATTGTCCTTTTGTCAAATGAAACATCCAAATGAAGGAATTTTAATTTTAAAGGGAAAATCAAAAAATGGTGAAATAAAAATAGATGGACTTGTAATTCCCCCATTTAGTGAGACAGGGCCTACTTTTGCAGGATTCCCATATTCCTTCTTACCTTTTGATATGAGTTATGTCGGTATTGTACATTCTCATCCAAGTGGTTCGGCAGAACCTTCTGTAACTGATTTACATAATTTCTTCGGGTTAGTTTCCATGATTGTAAAATCACCATATGACGACGATTCTATTTTTGCATGGGATAGCAATGGAAATTCTATTCCACTTTCAATTGAATAACTTTACAAGAACTCTGATGACCTGCCTGAAGAAAATTGAATAAACTTTATAACCGTTTTAAAGATACTTTTATTGAATTGAATCCTCAACTCAAAAAATATTATCTTTTTCTAGGTGCATCTTTGGTATTTAGTATCGGATTACAAATAGGACTTGGATATCTTGGAGTTCCTTGGTTTATCAGCATTGGTCTGGTATTGGCAATTTTCATTTTACTACCTATGATTATGAGCTGTCTCTTA
>JAPFBP010000029.1 GCA_029250275.1 Candidatus Nitrosopumilus sp.
TTTGAATCCATAAAGTTTTGAATCCATAAAGTTTTGAATCCATAAAGTTTTGAATCCATAAAGTTTTGAATCCATAAAGTTTTGAATCCATAAAGTTTTGAATCCATAAAGTTTTGAATCCATAAAGGTTAGAACCATTTTTGGGGATGATTTTAGATGCATTACTGAATAATGAATAATTGGATCTTAAGACCAACAACGATTAGTGGTTTGGTGACAGTTCCAATTACACTTAGTATTTCAAAATAGTATTTAGATCGTACTGATGATTGCTACTGATAATTTCTACCATTTTCTTTTAAATGAGATTTTTCAAATGAATAATGGTATTTCTACACGAGTTATCTACTAGTTTACCATCGTCCAGAGGTTGGTTGGGCAATTTAGCCCAATCTTTCATCATTATAATCCACTGAAATTCATCTGCCAAATTGTTTTCTGTTTTAGTTATTTTAATCCATTATTGGTTCCAATCATTTCATAAGAAGTCACATCGTATGGAATTTTGAAAACTTCTTGGAACCCTCCAGAAGAAAAACCTCCTACATAGATTTCTTCATGTTGTGAATCAGGTGCAATGCTTGTAACTGTAAGATCAATATTGGGCATGTTTTTCCATGATTCACCAAAATTATCTGACTGTACAATGCCAAAGGTTTTGACTGATCCAAATAATTTTCCTTTATCATCAAACGCTAATGCATATACAAATAATCCTCGATATGCATCAAGATGAATCCAAGTCTTTCCAGAATCAACTGATTTGAAAATTCCGTTTTCCGTTCCTGCAAAAATTAGTTCTGATTCATCAGGGGAAATAGCTAATGCTGAAACATACTCTGGGGGTTCTAGAGTTTCCCAAGTTTGTCCTGCATCAATAGTCTTGAATAATCCTCTTGCCCCACTATCAAAACCGATTACCATTTCTGGGTTTTGTTTGCTTATTGCCATTGCATGAAAATCAACAGGAGGTTCTATCACATTAGAAACATGTTCCCAAGTAATTCCACCATCATTACTTTTTATCAATCCTGTATTTCCGCCAGTTGAAGGATGACCACTTGCATACAGAGGAATTCCAGGAACTGGTGGTGCGTTAAATGCCATATAGTCAGCTCGAATTTTGTCTACTTTGATAGGAGGTGCATCACTGATACTTTGATAGAAATCTCCATGGGTGGCAATGTACAAAATAGAATCATCAACAGGATCTAACCCCACACCATGAACATGACGCCAATCAATTATTCTAGGATTCTTTGAAGTATCTATATTTGTAGATGATTCTGAAATTAAAGATGAACCAATCAAAGATATTACCACAGCTAAAACTATTACAATTATAACACTAGTTATGAAAATTTTCTTGTTTGATTTACGAGACAATGATTTCCCCTGCCATTCCTTTATTTTCATGATAGTATGTTAATTTATTGCCCATCCTCTTTCAATTAATTTTAATTTACTTTCAAGCTGTACACATGCAGGAAAACCATTAGTTACTTTGAAAATTAATTCTAATTTATCTTTACAAATTATCTGTTCAGGTAAAATCCCATTTGTAATTTGTTTTAGCGGTGTCATTTTAGAATTGGTAATATTTTCACCATTTTCTTCCATATGATTATTTTTCATGATCTCTAAACTATTTTCTTTAAATTCTTCTGTGATTTGTTTTACCATGAATTCAAAGACTAATGTTTCGACATTGTTTGTTATTAAAACAAGCTTGTACACTCCTGGAAGTTCATTAAAAAAAAATGTCTGTGGAATTTGCCATTCGCTATGAGATGTTGATGGTGCAATTCCTGTTTCTTTATCTATTGTTCTCCAAAGATGATTATCCCTGAAAATTTTTATTTTATCAGGAATTGTTCCATTTCCTCCTATCCCGTAAAATGTTCCCAAATCTACAAGTGTTAATTTTGTACTAGAATCTTCTATAATTCCAATGGAACTATCTATAACACTAAATACTTTCATTGATTGAGCCCTAAATTTTTCATCACATGCAAGGTTTTTTGTAATATTCATATGGACACATTCTTCATTTACCTGTAAATCTTCGGCAAATGATTTTTCAATATCAATTATCACAAACAAGATCAACGAAATTATTATCCAAATCATTTTCATAAATTTGTATTTCAAAATTACTTTAAAAAGTGTTTAACCAAAATGGATTTTTTGTATTTAATGATGGTAGATTACAATTGTAAAATATTGTTGAATGATTTATGATACTTTACAATTGTAAATCGAAAGTATTAAACAAACAATAGAGAACTAATTTTTGATGGATAAAAAAGATGGTTTAGTTCTGTCTGGAATTTTGATAGGAACTGGGATTCCAGTGGCATTAATGTTTCTAGTAGCAAATGGAATCATCAAAACTCCATTTTCATAAATCATATTTTTATTTATGATATAACATATTTTTAAAAAAAGAGTATAAGTTATCTAAATTCTTGGCATAATACTGAGTCTAGATTTTGTAGTTACTGCAACTATGCTAATAATTGCCACAACTAAAACCATCATTGCAACTGTGCCAAATTCTGGAACCACTTGTTTTGTTACAATTTCACCTGAAGATTCTACATATTGTTCATCATGTCCAAAGCCTACAGATTCAACTGTAATCACTACAGGCATGTCATCTGATGCATCTACAGGTAAAACAGAAGTTACATGGTTGTTAGTTATGGTACCCTTGTGCATATGTCCATTCTCATCTAGTAAAGTTTCAGAGCCTTGAGTTGCCTTAATATTGTATGTGATATGCTCTACACCATTTCCTTTATGGTCGGTAATAGTAAGATCAATTGTCATCTTCTCATTTACAATCCCACCAACAGTCATAATTTCTGCCATCATTTCATCAGATTGTAATACAGTTGCCATTGTAATTACAGGTGCTGCTACTACTTCAGCGGCTGCTTCTTGCACGATGATTGTTCCTTGCATCCAAGTATGTAGCATACAATAGTACGGATATTCACCTGTAGTATCTAGAGATAATTCAAAGGATTGGTCTGCATTTAATATTCCAGAGTCAAATTTTCCATCAGGACTAGGAGTAAAGCCATCTACATTTACTAGAAAAAGGTATGAGATAATTGCAAAAATAATAACGATAATGGAAATTTTTGTATTTGATTTTAATTTCAATATTGGTTAATGGTTAATCTTATCATTGATATTTATACTATTTTATAATTGTAAAGTTTAATTTTTTATTTATCATTTAGTCTTTCAAATCCACATCTTCTTTTTAAAATAGATTAACAATATTCCAATAACAATAGACAACGCAACTCCCAATCCTAAATTGATTACATCATCTCTGTATTTATTTTCTTTAAAGGCATTATCTTGAGAATCCTACACATATGGATTTCTGGTAATTGGATTAATAAGAACTTCTGAAGGATTGAATTGATCAGTTAGAAATGGAACATTAGAAGTATCAATTATTTCATTATAGAAATGCTCTTGTTTGTTCAGTTCATCAACAAGATAGTCTGCAGGACATTCTTTGCAATATACGAAAGAGTCAATCTGTCAAATTCATAATGGTTGATTTGATGAAACTATCATTATATTCTGAACATTAGATGGTCTAGATTCAGTAGGGAAAACGTATGCTGTAGGAAATGTTTTTTGTATTGTTTTGTATACAGATTTGACTAATGATGAATTATTTCCTTCAACATAACCAAAAATTCTAAAACAAAACCCTCCCATACTTAATGTTTATAATTTAAAACACAAAGTCAAAAAACGAATTTATTTCATTGATTGATGTGGCATGAGTTCTTTCATTTCTTCCATATGTGCTTGCATGAGTTCTTTCATTTCATCCATATGTACTTGCATTATATCCATCATCTGAGTGTTAAACTCCTCATCACTAATTTCCATTGAAAGTAATTCTTGCATTTGGCCAACATGTTTTGTCATTATCTGAATCATCTTTTCACGAGTTTCTGGGTCTTGCATCATTTGCACCATCATATCTTGATTCATCATTCCAGAATCCATCATAGAACCATCAATCATATTATCTCCCATCATCATTCCAGAATCTATCATAGAACCATCCATCATACCTGAATTCACCATATTCCTCATCTGATCCATGGTTTCTTGGTTCTCTGTCATGTGACCCAGCATCTGTAATCTTGTTTCAGGATCTTCAATTATTGTATACATCATTTGCATTGCAAAGTCATGATTATCTCTCATCATAATACCCATATCTTCTGCATGTTGAGTATTCTCCATCCACAATCTCATAGATTCTGGATTTTGTGTAATTGATTCCATCATTTGATTTCGAGTTTCAGGATTGGCTAAAAGTTGATTCATGACTTGTTGTTGAAATTGAGAATCTTGTATCATTGTCTGTTGATTATTCATAAACATGTTGCCAGAATGTGTAGAACCAACAAATGCAACATAACCAAATCCCAACCCTACAAGAAACATTCCAACTGCAATTCCTATCAAAACAGATTGATTTACCAATATGACGTCTATCGGATATTTAGTTATTAAAAATAAGTGCTTTACAGTTGTAAAGTGCCATCATTAAATATTCAACTTTAGCAAATTCAACATTTACTCCAACATCTAGTCATGCATATGGGATAGGAATGATTGCATTAATTATTGGCATGTCGGTATCTGTAGTCTTTTACACTTCATTTTATCTTCCTGAATCTTTGGCAAAACCTTCTGTGGCTGAATATATTTTGAATCCTGAAGATAAATTTATCATTGAAATTGTTTCAGGTGCCGTAATTGAAGGAAACGAAAACTATGTTCCAAACAAAGCAAATACAGTGTTGGGAATCAGCAACAAAGTAATTTGGAAAAATATCCTATTTTTACTGCCCCCGGTGTAGTTATTGATGACAAATTAGAGTTTACAGGTATTCCAAAAAAACAAGAATTGATAGAAAAATTATCCTAATATCGAAAATTATAATTTATATTTGAAAATTAATTTTCTTTTGCTTTATCTATGATTGATTGAATTCGTCCTTTGTGTTCTTCCTTGTACTGTGTTTTGCAAGTATTACAACAGAAAAATCTCTCAAAATTTGCAAATTTTAAGACATGAGTTTTATCTCCGATAGAACCATCACACAAATCACATTTTATTTTTACAGACATACCTGATTTCAAATCCATATCAGAGGAAACATTACAATCGCATGTTTGGATTTGTTTTTTTTGTCTAGATATAATATTTGTAGAATCTATCACAGGCGAAACTGATTTTATTAATCCTATGTTGACTAGTCTCCGATACCTTGCTTGAACCGTAGGTGTACTGATGTTTAGTTCTCTAGAAATTTGTCTAAATGACTTTCTTCCGTCTTGTTGAAGAGATGTCACTATGCCAATATCAATATCATCTAGTTCATGAGGCATACGTGTTTTCTGATCTTTGTGTATTTATTATCTTGACTTTACAAATGTAAAATGATTCCACTAAATCAGAATTCCAGTGAGATACATTACAACCATTCCTACAGATATGCCTGATACTACAGATGCCGTTGACAGATTATTGTTACAATCTACTCTTATCATATTCAATATAATGATAATTACTTGAAATATGGCACCCGCTCCAATTGAGAGAAATATCACAGAAGAAAACGGTGAATATGAAAACCCTCCTACCCATGCACCAAAAATGGCAGGACTTCCAGCAATCATACCCATTATTGCTAGTTTTCCAATTACTTTCTTCTCTCTAGACATTGGTGCGGCAATTGCAATTCCTTCAGTAGTATTATGCAAAGCAAATCCTATAATCAAAAAGGTACTAAATGCGATAGATCCCATTCCTACAGCAGCACCAATTGCAAGCCCTTCACCAAAATTATGTAACCCAATCCCTATCGAAATCATCAATGCAATAGCAACAGGTTTTGTAAGTCTAGATGACTTTGTAGTTTTTAATAATTTCTCACTTGCATAATATAATCCAAGAAAAGAAAGTACAGTAACTGTAGCAGCGAGTAGTCCTCCATTGAAGACATCTGCAAGATTTTCTTTAGAAACTTCTAATGCTTCCTCAACAGAATCTATACCTAAAAATAACAAGAGCCCAACAGTCAATGCCAAAAAGAAATGATATTTTTGCTTACTAATTCTTTTGATAAATGGTAACCAAAGTAATCCAATCATTACAGGAATAATTCCAACATAGGTTCCAATAATCGCAAAAAACCATGCCAATTCAATACTGGGTTTTACAGCAGGAGCTGCCGCTTTAATTTCTTTTTCAAATCTTGTTCCATCCTCAATAGTAATTCCAATTCTATATGGTTCTGCTTCATTCCATTCAAAAGGAATTCTAACTAGAGCTGTTTCATATCGATTCAAATATTTGTCAGGTTCAACTGCTGCAGGCTGTATTCTATCATTAATGTCTGCCATTGCAACTTCAACAGATATTGGGCCCGTGTTTCTAACAGTGACTTGAATTTCAGAATCTAGAAAATCAACTTTTTCCACAGTTATTTCAGGCAATGGAACACCCAAATCTAACAAATCAGAACCAGGACCAAAAATGTATGCCATCAATATAATTAGAAACGCAAATGGGATTAGACCACTAGCTATTAGTTTGACTTTTGAAGATTTGTTATCAAGTTCCATATTCATCTGATTCTTTTTCTTCTTCATTATCATTTACCATGAATATTCCAGTCCAACCTTTTTCTGAAAATTCAACTTTGTGAGCATGAAACAAGTACTTTCCAGGATATTCATATTCAAATTCCATAATTCCACGCTCAGTTTGAGACAAAGTTATCATATCAGTGTAAAAAGACGGAACAAGATCAGTTCCAGTTGGATAATATTTGTATAGATTTCCATGAAGATGGAAATTGTTTATAGGATCAAACTCTACCATGTTAACAACATAAATTCGAATTAATTCATCAGTGTTAATTTGGATTGGATGATGCTGGTAGTAAAAGGGAATAGTGTTTGCAGCATAAAAATTATTTTCAGTATCAAAATCAGTATCAAATCCATTTAACACCATAACCATTTCGTCGGCTGGTGGACGTTCTTCTTTTGGATCAACGATAAAGACACCATAGAGACCATGAACAATGTGTTCCTCTAATGGCATTACATGGCAGTGATATGGGTGAACCCCGACAGGTCCAGCTGTAAACTCATATACAAACTGACCACCGTTTCCACCTACAGGTTCAAAGACACCATCCATTTCAGCCGGATGAATTCCATGGAAATGTATTGTGTGTTCTTTGGAGCCATTATTTATGAAATTAATACGAAGTAAATCCCCTTCTGTTGCTCTAATAGTAGGACCTGGAACGGTTCCATTAAAAGTCCAAACATTATAAAATATTCCAGTGGATACCTCCATGATTTCATCATCATTTGCAATAATTGTAAATTCTCTCAGAGTAGTACCATCAGATAATTGTGAGACTCGTCCATAGTTAAAATCACGCAAATATTCCATTGGATCAAATTCTACAGTAGATGCAGTGTATAGTGGATCTAATATATCGCCAGTTGTTTTAACTACTGCTCCACTGTGAGTGACAAAGACATTTTCTTGTTGTTGTGCAGTGATTCCTTCTGAAAATGCAACAAAAAGAGAAGATATAGTAACAATAGTTGCAATTAATGCCATCATGAGCCAAGAACGAGATTTTATTATCATCTATGTTTAAATGGCATGACCATAACAATATAAAGTTAGCCTAGGCTAACTTTTTTAGTATAATGCAACTTTATTAGAACGATGAAATCTAAATCCATGACTAATTGAAAATTTGAATTATTACACCCAATCAAAATCCAATATTTGTTTAGAGATCTGTTTTACTAAATTGTAATAATAGATCTGGTTTTGATTTTAGAAAAGTGGTAAATTTTCGTAATTGTTTCATGGTTTTTAGGTTCAGATGATGCTCTATGCCCTCAACATCTTGATTTGCAATAGATCTGTTTACTCCGATAATCTCAAAAAATTCTAAAAGTTCACTGTGTTTTTGACGAATTTCATTAGCTAGACTTTTTCCTTTAGGAGTAAGCTTTAATCCATAATATTTTGTATATTCCAAGTAACCAGCACCATCTAATCTTTTTAACATCTTAGTAACACTAGGAGGGCTTACACTCATGTAAGTTGAAATATCAATTGGTGTTGCATATCCTTTCAGTTCAACTAATTCAGAGATTACCTCAAGATAATCTTCCATTCTAGTAGTAAACTCTGTATTTTTTTGACTATGGACTTTTTTAATAGATTCTAGTCTTTTTTCTTTATTAGCGGATATTTTGTTTTGTTTTAACATCATTATTACTCTCTTCTTTAATCAATCATAAATTTTTAATGTATTGAATTTTTCTAATTAAAGGGAATTATTAGTATCTAAATACTACATATGCAAAAAATTGTATTGGTGAAATTACATTATTTTATTTAATAATTTATTGAACTAGCTGTTGTTCAATTACCCTTTGAAATGATGAAAAAGGTTGTGCTCCAATCAGTTTGGTAAAACCAATTTTTTCATTACCTACAAAGAATCCAGGAGTTCCAGTTACACCATATTGACGACCATCATCTAGATCATTTAGAATTTCCTCAAGATGCTTTCCAGAATCTATGCATAAATCAAACTCATCACTATCTAGCACTAAATCAGTGGCGTACTGTTTGAATAGACTTACAGATTGTAGAATTTCTAAACCCTGCCAAACTCCCTGATTTATAAAAATCATATCGTGCATTTCCCAGAATTTTCCTTGATCATCGGCACATTCTGAAGCAAGTGCAGCTGGGATGGCATTTGGATGAATGTTTTGAATTGGAAAGTCTCTATACACAAAATTTACTTTTCCTGTTGAAATGTAATTTTGTTCTAGTTGAGGAAGGGTTGTTTCATGGAATTTTGCACAAAATGGACATTGAAAATCTGAAAATTCTATAATCGTGATTGACGCATCAGGATTTCCCTTTATCGGATCATCATCAAGAGATATGTTTCTAATAATTTGAGGACCAAATTGTTCTTGTGTAGTAGGTTTCGTTTGTGAATTATCAACTGCCTCTCTTATGATTACTTTAGGTTCTGTAGTCTCTACTCCTGTTACATATCCGCCTAAAAATGCTGAAACAATAGCTACTGAAACTATTGCTAAAATTAGTCGGTTATACGTTGATTTGTTTATGGAAATGTGGATATCTTGTTTTTTGATTATATCAGATTCTGAATCTTCCACATGTTTGATAATTTTTCAAGGAATATAATTGCAGGTCTTTACAATTGTAAAGAAATTTTATTTTAAAATTATAATTAATTACATAAAAATGAAAGTATAATAGCAACAATAAAATCAATTTTGGGCTTGCCATGGATAAAAGAGATAGTTTTGTTTTAGTAGGAATTTTAGTAGAAACTGCAATTCCTGTATTACTTGTGTTTAGGGTAGCAAATAGAATCATCGATACTCAATTTCAATAAATCATTCATACTAAAATAAATCAAAAATGATTCAGTTACTGTGAAATACTCTAGAAGAAATGATAATTTGAAAAGTGATAAAACATGTTCTTTAAAGGTGTAGTAATTGTCGCAGCAATCGCATTAATTGTTATATTGTGGGTAGTTTTTGGTCAAGAGTTTTCAGATTCAGAGGGATTACAAAATGCAATTGATGAATGTACTGTGGAGATTGATAATGTTATGACATCTGGACGTGATTTAGAAAGTTGCTTGAATAATGCTTATAATCAATACGGTAGTGCAGAACAAAAACAAAGTTGGTTTGATGATGAGCATTAAAATACAACGGAATTAGTGATTCTTTACAACTGTAAACTTGTTTTTGATTCGTTTCCAAATGAATTTTATGTATATGTAATTCAATCATACTAGGATAAATGAAATCTATACTTGGTGTAACAATTGGAATAATTTTAATCGGAATTGTAGGAATATTGTATTTACAAAATAATTCCATTGACGATCCTGAAACAATATTTTTTACACTGCAAGGAGATAACACTGTAAATTCATACCCAAATGAGAATAATTGGATTGCAGGAGAACAAATGACATATGTCTCCACAATCAAAAATGGTCTTTTAGTACTTGCGACAAGCAGTGCAAGTGATACTGTTTTTGCATTTAATGGTGAAACAGGTGAATCTATAGATACATTTCATGTTGGGAAAACACCAAAAGGTGTTAAAATCCGTCCTGATGGTAATTTTGCATTTGTAGCAAATGAGGGTTCAGATTCAGTTTCTGTAATTAATCTAATATTAGGAAAAATTCATACTGAAATTCCAGTTGGTAAAACTCCACACAACATAATCTTCCATCCTTCAGATGGACTTGCGTTTGTTACATTACAAGGAGAAGACAAGATTGCAATAATTGATTCAAAGAAATTTGAATTAATCTCTACGATAAATGTGGAAGGGCTTCCACATAACTTGGACATATCTCCAGATGGTAAATTTCTTTATGTTACACGAATTGCTACAAATGATGTTGCAGTTATTAATTTAGAAAATAAACAAATTATTGCAGAAATTCCTGTCACTCTAGGTCATCACGGAATAGATATTTCCCCTGATGGTAGTAGAGCATATGTTTCAGGAATCGGTGATGATAAGATTAGTGTTATTGATACAGAGTCATTTGATGTAATTGATCAAATCACGGTAGGAAAAGGACCTCATGGTATAAGAACTAGTTCTGATGGTTCTACTCTATATGTTGCAGTTTCACAAACAAATGAAATTGTAGAAATTAACACAGAAACGTTAGAAATTATAAATTCTGTACAAACTGGTAAAATGCCATTTTGGATTGCAGTATCGAATAATCCTTAAATAATTACTTGTGGATTTAGACTAATTTTGCATAAAATAGTCACTCATTAAAAGAAAAAGTCAATATTTCCTATGTTAAATTTTAGTTTAAATTTTAAAACTCTAACATCTGCAAATTAGTCAGAAAATATTGTCCTAATTTTTTACTTGATTTTTAATTTAATGACGGTGTTTAATTAAAAGTCAAATATCACAAATGAGTTCAACTCCACTGGGATTAGCTACCAAATTGAGAATGAAAATGGACGCAGACAGATGGGAAATAATAAAATCATTCTTGTTCAGCAATTACGTTAAGTGTCATAGTTGTTCGAATATGTGGCAATGATCTGATTGCCTTTGTAATTACTTTTTCTAATGTTGTATATTCTGATGCTTCCACCTTACATAGAACATCATAAAAACCAAATATGACGTCAGCTTCTTTTATTTCTGGAATATGACTGAGGTTTCTTAACACGGCATACTCTTCTCCTTTATCAGTATGAATTACAACATATGCTTGAGCTAAATTTTTTCCAAGCATTGCTGCAATAAGTTTTTCTGCAGGTTTAAACAATTCTTCAGACTCAGAACGAGTAAGGGTCATAGTAGAATGAATTTTAGGTATTTTGCGTATTGCTTCAGTCACAATATTTCGAATACCATCATCCGTATCGGATTCTATCTTTGCTACAATATCATAAAGACCAAATGTGCCATGTGATTCAGTAACACCATCAATTGCATTTAATGAAGAAATGGTACTTCTTTCAGATCCCATAGCACAGTTCATTAAAACATAAGCTGTTACCATATTGATACCTCAGTTATTCCTGTCCTTCAATTCCCATCAATGTTAGAGTTGAGCGAATTTTTTGAATTTTTCTAATTTTCCATGTAATAGTTTCACGTAATTTTTCAACTAGACTTGCTTCAACTTTAGCCAAAATATCATATGCACCAAAAGTACCATGTACTTCCTTAACATCTTCAATTGATTTTAATTCTGAGATAATTGCTTCTTCAGAACCTAACTCACAGTTTATGAGAACATATGCTGTTGCCAATTATAATTCAACCTTCATGAGTTAAATATTGTTTTTACATATTTAACTAATAGTCTTTTTTTATTAAACAATTATGATATAATATTATATAATTATGAATATATATTTAATATAAATAGAAAATACTATAAAAATAATCCACTCATAATACAATAAAATTATATTTTTTATGAAAATTTTTCAGATTTAGAATTAACAAAATCACATCTCATTTTATCCCCAAGAAATGTTCAAGCCACTATAAGATTCATACATCATTTGGAATATTTTATGACTATTTTATCTAAAGAAATATGATCAGCTCAAATGTTTGTAAATCTCTTCAAATTCTATTTTTGCCTTGTGATTGGTAATTAATGGTAATCAATTCAAACATTTGTAAAAATATTCCAAATCATGCTTTTTAATCATAATCGCCCACATGAACAATGAGTAGAACAGAAAGAAGACGAGATACATCACACCCTACACGAGATGGAAAACATAATCCTGTATGTAATAATCCTGATTGTAAGGACTGTAACTAATTTTTATTTTCTTTTTCTCCGAATCATACAGTCATAAAATATACTGTTCTTTGTTGAAGCCTAAGAGACTTGAACCAAGGCTTAAATTAATTCTTTAAAAATATTTAAAATATCTAAAATTTTTAAATAATTTGTTAGGAAATCAAACATCAGATATGTGAAAAGATCACTCTTAAAATCATTGAAATTTCCATAATCTCTTTCTAATTATTTAGTTTGTTAATTAATAATTAAACAATTCTAAATATTTGATCTTTGATCAAGATCTAAATACAAGATCGTTCATAATTTCTCTATGAAAGCAATTAACCAGTACAAAATGGTAACAGCTAAAATATTCAACATGCCATTTCAAATAGGATTAGAAAAATTCCAAACATAGGGCAACTCTCACATTATTAGTAGACAAAAATCCAGGAATATCAAAAACAAGTAAAATTGAACGTGAAGTATTAAATACCTATGACCCAAGATTTTGTTACAATTCATTGTTCAAAGTCAGATGAATCTAGTGTAATACAAAACTTGGAAAAAATTTCTGAAGTTGTAGAAGCAGATATGTTAATTGAAAACTATGAAATAATTTGCAAGATTGCAGCGCCTACTTATAATGATATTTTTGAAATTATCAGCAAAAAGATTAGAAAAATATCAGAGGTAAAATCTACAATTACAATCAACATAATAAATAATCAGGGATTCAGCAGATAATTATTTTCTAGGTAAAAGGCATTACTTCGCCCTTTTCAACTCTTTCCCTGAATTTCTCTTTGAATATTTCCCTGAATTTATCTCCAAATTCTTTCCTGTATCTTTCTTTTGCACTATCTTCTAACTTCTTTGACATGATTAGTAATGGCGATTGTTTGATTTATTGTTGTGCTAAAAATTTTAAAAAAACGTTTAAAAATATTTAAAAATATAAACAACTTTTAAGATTTAAAAAATTTCATTATAATACACTGAATGCATCACATACAAATCAACATTCTGTCTTCATTTTGATAACTTTTAGAGCCTGGAGGTCATTCACATTTTTTTATTTCATTCATGTCATTGTCTTGTAAAGGTTGGATTCAGGCATAAAACTAGTCATCTCTCCATTATTTTTTATGTAAAAAAGATTAGTCAAAATAATGCTTTTCCTTGAATACTTTAAACGTTTTTTTAGATTGCATCAATGTAGTCTAATCTAATTTCTTCAGACACTTCAAAGAAAATAAGTTCATCACATTTTATTTGATAAACTCTTAATTTTCTTTTCTTTTTCCATAAGAAAAATTATATCTTTTTCATTTGGAATATTATTCAGGTTTAGAATCATACCTGCAAGTTTTCTTTTTTGTAGTAATTGGTCTACAACATGCTGTGGCAGAGTTTCACTGTCAAATTTTATGACTGCTTTGATCAGAGGTAAATTATTTCCAGTAATGATAATTTTTCTTTCAAATAATGAACCAGGTTTTGGTGTATTTTATTCAATTAAATCCATTTTTATTTTATAATGAAGATGATTTTCTAAAACATTTATCACATGATCTAATGGTGCGTCAAGAATCTCATTCACCAATAAATCACTTGTTTCAAATTGTCCAGATAATATTTTGGTACTCTTTATCTCAAATGATACTTTAGATTATTTACTGTCTGCTTTACTATTTTTGCCATTCACTCATACATCTCAATAGTGTCATAATCGATAAAAAGTTCTTTTTGAAATTTCCATTTTGATTCAATCACTATTTTACAGTTTGTTTCAATTGTATTTGATTCATGACTTGGGGAATATCTAGAAATAGTAATTATTCGTTCTTTGAGCAAACATTAGTCATTAATTGTTGTAATCTTTGATCTTGGTATAGCGGTTCAACTACATTGTCTCGTACTAATCCTGGAGGTAATGTTGTGAGTTTTGGATACCCATTCCACATAAAACTCTCAACTTCTGAACGAAAAAGATCTTTCTTTATTGTTGAAATTGTTCCAATATCAAATGGTCCAATTTTAATTGAATCTGAAAATGCTAAAAAGAATCGTATTTTCCACCATGAGTGTATGTGAATTCCAATACCAACATGACCACCAACTGCATAGTCACAATTTGCATATTTTTGTTGTGTTATAATTTGGATATAATCAATCTGGAAATTTTCTAGTTTCAGTAAGCCGACATTTCCAATCCATCATTTCTTTCCAAAAGACAGATGTCTAAATAATCGGATTCAAAATCAAGTGCCTCTTCAGGTATTGATGATTTGATTCCATAGTCTTTGAAATGCTTTTAAATTTTATCCAAGATTGGATCGTATGTTAACAATAATGCCATCATATCTAATTAGAATTAGATGATTATAATGTATTATATGATTTTACATTAAATATGTATGGAATTATATCATATTCTTAAATATTTGTTTAATCAAGAT
>JAPFBP010000068.1 GCA_029250275.1 Candidatus Nitrosopumilus sp.
GGAATTGGTCTCTCTGCTCGTAAAGTCTTCATCATGGCTCTAATTTGAATATGGTCTGGTTCATACATGTAAGCGCCTTCAAGACCTTTCTTTACATAGAAAAAGCAGTACCAGCATGTTAAATCACATCTGTTAGTTACAATCATGTTTGCCAAGCCACTATGAGATAAATGGTTTGAACATAATCCACAGTTATTTGGACATGAACATTTGTCAATCATAACATTTGGAGAATGTGCACCTTTGCCATCCATCCAGTATGTACTGAATTTCTTGTACATTTCATAAGAACCAAAGTATAATTCCTCACATTCACCGTGAGTTGGACAAATTTTTGACATAAACACTTGGTTATCTCGCTCAAAGACTTCAGCATCTAAAATCATGTTACAGTCTGGACAGATACTTTGAGTGAATCTAATTGTAGATTTCTTTGCTAAATTTTTAACTGATTGATTGGATATCTGAATTAGTGCCATTGTGATATTGGTAATATTTCTGAGATTGTATATAACGTATTTCCTACTTGCCACCGTTGTGAATTTAGGAGATAGTCATATCTCATTTAAATACTAAAACAAATCGACTAGATCGCAGATGAGTATATCAGATAAAACACGAAAGTCATTAGAAAAAATAGGTCTTACAAGTTATGAAATTAGAACATTTTCAGCATTACTTCAATCAGGAGAATTAACAGCATCAGATCTTAGCCAAAAATCAGGAGTTCCATATTCTAAAGTTTACGAAGTGTTGGGAACTTTAGAAGAAAAAGGGTGGATTGGTTCAGATGATGCAAGGCCAACAAAATATTTTGCAAAGTCTCCATCTACTGGACTAGAAACTACAAAACAGAAAATGGAAAATGATTTTTCACAGCATCAAAATATAATTCTACATGAACTAGTTCCATTGTATGAAAAAAGTGGCACTAGTGAAAGACCAGACATTTGGGTATTATCTGGTGCAGTAAACATTGCATCTAAAATTTTGGAAATGGTAGATATATGTAGAAATGAAGTGATGATTGCATTACCTGAAGCAGGAGTAGAACTGGTAAAACAAGCATTACCAAAATTAAGATCACTTCACGATAGGGGAGTACAAATTACAATTCTTGCATCAGATAAAATGGATAAAGCATCAATCACGGCAATCAAACGAGTTGCTAAAGTAACAATCAAGAAAGGATTGTTTGGAGGAGGCATAATTTCAGATAAAAGATATGTTGTGATTCTCTTAGGGCCAGAATTAGGAGGAGTAAATTCTTCTGAAATTGTCGCTATTTGGGCAGATCATGCAGGATTGGCAGGATTTGCACGTCAATACTTTGAATATTTATTAAAAGACGCGAAAATAGTTTAGACATGGATGAATTAGATGAAGAAGTATTATTCGTAGGTACTGCAGAAGCAGAACATGTAGAGATGTATCTTAAAGCAATTTGGCACATTAAAGAAAGAGGAGAAGATGTGAAAATTAGTACCATTGCAAAAATGCTCAACATCAGACAACCAAGTGTTGTTCAAATGTTAAAGAAATTGAATCTAAAAAATCTTGTAAATTACAACAAGGCAGGTGTAAGATTAACAGAAGATGGGGAAAGAATAGGTGCAAGCATGATGAGAAATAGTAGATTATTAGAAGTATTAATGGAAAGTGCACTCAAAGTAGAAATCGATGAAGAAATGGTTTGTGGAATTGAACATCACATGAACAAACAATTTACAGATGCTCTTTGTGTAATGTTAAAGCATCCAAGAAAATGTCCACATGATCACGAAATTCCAATGGGCGAATGTTGTAAATCAGCATAATATAAAATATATCCCAAAAGATATATCATCTTAGAAATGATATTAATTCATGGCATGTTTCTGTGGCTGTGAAACATATGAAAAAAATGAGGATGGATTCAGAATTGCATGTGTAAAATGTGGACATGGTTCTCAAAATCATAATGATGCATACAGAGATGCCGCAAGAAAGAATGAATCACAAAGTCAAAAACGTGATGTAGACTTTGGATAATTATTCGCCAATAATTTTAACTAAAACTCTTTTTGGTCTTTTACCATCAAACTCACCATAGAAAATTTCTTCCCATGGACCAAAATCTAATTTGCCATTAGTGATAGCAACAACAACTTCTCTTCCCATTATTTGTCGTTTTAGGTGAGCATCTGCATTGTCCTCACCAGTTTTGTTATGATCATATTGTGTAGTTGGTGCATGTGGAGCTAATCCTTCCAACCATTTTTCATAATCATGTAGCAATCCACCTTCATTGTCATTTATGAAAACACTTGCTGTAATGTGCATGGCATTTACAAGACAAAGTCCTTCCTGAACTTTACTTTTTGTTACCAGTTTGCTTACGTCAGAAGTAATATTGACAAATGCTCTTCTAGTTTGAACTTTGAATGTTAGATATTCAGTGAATGATTTCATAATTTTTTAATTATCATCATTAATTAAAATCCTAAGACAGGCTCAGAACTCAAGATCCTCATCATAATCAGAGGGATAGGTACATCACTGCCCGCAAGGCATATTTCAAGTAGTTTCCTATTGAGTCTTTCAAGAAGATTGGTGAACGGCCATCAGAGAAATTGATGGTTTTTTCTTGCTTCCTTGATGCCTTGGCATCTCCACAAGCGTTACTTCCCACAGTTCCTGCGGTAGTGTACAATCGGCTTTTGCCGACATGTTTAATCCTTTTTTGAGGATATTGATACTTGCATTATGATCTCTATCAATTACCAAATTGCAAACATTGCATCTATGAATTCTAACAGCTAAACTTTTTGGTACCTTATTGCCACAACGTGAGCAGTCAATAGTTGTGTTTCTGGCTTGTACTTCAACAAACAATTTGCATTTGTATTCTAGTTTTTGCAAGAATGTGCCCCAACTAGCATCCATTATACTTCTTGACAATCTATGATTTTTTACCATGTTTAGTTTTTCTAGTTTTTCTACAAATATGACATCATAATTCTTTGCATACTGTGTAGACAGTTTGTGTTGAAAATCTTTTCTTCTATTTGTTATCTTTTCATGAATCTTTTGCATTTTAAGAATAGATTTGAGTCTGTTGTTTGATCCTTTCTTTCGTCTTGATATCTTTCTTTGTACTTTTGCTAATGGTTTGAGCATCTTTTTGAGGTTGTATGGGTTCGGTGTTTGGTTTCCATTACTGTCATAGGTGAAATTTTTGATTCCAACATCAATTCCAACTGCTTTTGATAGATTAATTTTTGGAATGTTTAGTATCGGTTCATTAATGTCACATGTTACACATGCATGCCATTTCTGAGATTTTGATTTTGTCACTATAATTTGTTTAATATTTGCATTAGATGGGATTTCTCTGTGCATTCTAATCTCGACAAATCCAATCTTTGAGAGATAGAGTAGTTTTTTGTCTCCATGTTGTTCCAGTTTGAAACCTGATTGATTATAGATAAATGTCCTGTATTCTTCATATTTTGCAAATCTTAGCTTGCCTATCTTGTAGCCTTTTTTGTTTAGCTCAATCAAAGATTTTTCAGCTCCTTCTAATTGTGTCGATACCATCTGAAGCATCTTACTGTGATATGAGTACAGCCACGGTTCTTGTTGCTTTAATTCTGTTAAGATGTAATTCATATCATTTCTACTAATAAAATTATTTTGAGCTTGATTTACAAATTTGTTGTAAACCCAACGACATACAGCCAAAGTATTTTGTAGTTTGTATTTTTCAACAGAATTTGGATATAATCTGAATTTGTAGTT
>JAPFBP010000030.1 GCA_029250275.1 Candidatus Nitrosopumilus sp.
TACAAATGATATTTTTCATATGATATAGATTATATGAAATCCAGTACTAGTTTTCATTATTTCAAAACGGCTTCATAGCCTATATGTCCAGAATTCAATATAATTTTGATGTATAAATCAAATTCATAATTTTGTACCAAGGTTACCATTTTTTCTTCATGTTCTTTTTCAAGTTCTCTAAGATCACTCACTTTTTCTTTAAGAATGTCTTTTTTTCCATCGTCGTATTCTTCTCTAATATCTAAAATTTTTCCGCTTAATTCTTTTTTTGACATGTCAGTATTTTCATAGTAATATTTTATGATATTTTTCTCTTCAATTTTTGATAGTTCCAATAATTCATCATATTTGTTATCAAATGTTTTATTTAACACCATTTTTTTACCATAAAGTTCTTTTCCCATTTCTCTAATTTGCTGATTGATTTCCTCAACTTTCAGAAAACTATCCTTTTGTTTGATGCTTTTCATGATAAACTCTTCAGAATCATGAAATTCTGCAATACCCTGTCCTATCCACTCATTTGCAGTACCCTCAAGAATGCAAGAATATTTCTCAGTATTTTTATGGAAAATTACTACAAATCCATCATCACATGTTGTAAGCGGTGTAACTGACTGTTCTTGTTGGAAAAGATCCTGAGAATCACCTACAATCTCACCCATTCCACGTTGTATCCACATTTCTGCAGTAGACATTGTTATGCAGACATAGTCATCTGCATGAAAACGATGTATTACGATTTGTCCTTCCCTACATTCAGTGTTGATGTTTGTCTTTCTGAGTTCTTCCCAAGATGTTACATCATTTGGATTGGCATCAAGATAAGCAGGATTTGAGCGGTAATCTTCATAATATTTTCTTAATTGTTCTCCTGTTATCTGGGAATCTACAAATTTTCCTTCCCTGTCAAAGAGAATTTGTTGGTTGTAATATGCCAAGTTATGTCTTACGTTAAACTGAGAGTTTACCTCTATCAATTCAATTCTTTTGGTTTCTGCTGCCGTACGATATGCCTGTACTGCATCACGCAGTGAACCGCCATTTGAAATAACTTCTTTTAATGCATCTCTACCTGCAGCCACCTTTTGTTCTTTGAACTCAAATTGATCCCAAAACACTCCTTGCACCTGTGAGTCTGGAATCTTGTCAACAAATCTCTCAAAAGAGTTACGGGGTGAGTAATATTCCCAAAGTTTTTCCCAGTCTGCAAGATCCTGATTGAGTCTGTTCAGTGCTTGTTTCCGTTTTTCATCTAACTCATTTTGTTTTTCAATATTTTCATAATTTCGCTGTTCTAATTCTGCAATCCATTGTTTTGTCTGCTCTATCTTTTTGAGAATGTCTTGTGCAAGTGGATTGGTTTGAAGATCTTTTGAAAGAGTGGTTTGCTCACTTGTATCTATAGACTCTGCAAAAACAGGACTTGTGGCAAAAAATAGTGCAAAAATAACACCAATTCCAAGAATCGGTAAACAGCCCATGAATGATCGATCGAATTTATCTATATAATGTGCACTGATGATTCATCAGTAAAAATACCAAAAATAGGTACAAACAAAGTCATAATATATTATTTTATGAAATACGATAAGGTCATAAAATGTTCTAATTCTCAGTATTATTCTTCATCAAGAATTATCCAAGATAATCCGTAAAGTTGCTTCCAAGATTCAGTGTTATCATTTGACATGTTATGTCATTACAAAATTTGTTTAAAACACTAATGGATATCTAGAATATTGAACATCCAAAAAAATAATTTATAAATTCTCAATTTCAAAAAATACAGTTTGGTTTATTTTAAGATCAACCGGTTCAGATACTCGTGGATTGATGATGTCTGTTTGGGCAAGTGAATCGGTAAATCCAAAAATACTGAATAAAATTAGAGGGAATAACAGTCAAATTAGTTTCATGCGCCTAATTTCATTTGTATTGGATAATACTTCCTATTCTTCATAAGAGTGTGATTATCATTGGTTCACAGACCAATAGTCGTTTTTCTAATATTGTTTAATGATAATTATTGCTTATTGTTAAATTAAAATTTAACCGTTAACCACTTGTTATTCATAAGGTTAACTATCCGTGCCTAAAATTGACAATAATGGATAGGATTCGACCACAATAATTGTTATAAATGGAATAATTTGAAACTAAACAATGAATACTTTGAAATTCATTAAAGAGTGTCAAGAAAAAATATTTTCTGGAATATGTATTTCATCTGAAGATGTAAAAGAATTATTCAATGTGCCAGAAGAACATCTAAATGAATTAGCAAAGTGTGCAAATGAAATAACACGTGGTTTTAACGGGGAAAAAGTAGACGTTGAACAATTAAACAATATTAAAAAAAATGCATGTAGTGAAGATTGTACATTTTGTGGACAATCGGCATTTTTTGATACCGGGATAGAGACATATCAACTACCATCACCTGAAGATGTGGTTAGTAAAGCACAGAAAGCAAAAGAAAATGGTGCAGGATCATATTGTCTGGTAGCAGCATGGAGAGAACCATCTTCAAAAGATTTTGAAAAGGTTTGTGAAATTATTAGTCAAGTAAATGAAAAAGTAGGAATTAGTGTAGAATGTAGTTTAGGTTTTCTAACACCAGAGCAAGCAAAAAAATTAAAAGAACTCAAAGTAAAAAGATACAATCATAATTTAGAGACTGCAAAATCAAAATTTGCAGAAATTTGTACAACACACACATATGAAGACAGATTAAAAACTCTAGGAATTGCAAGGGATGCAGGATTAGAACTATGTACAGGAGGAATCATAGGTCTAGGAGAAACAAGGGAACAAAGATTAGAGCTTGCACTTGAATTAGGAAGACTATTTCCAGAAGAAGTAACAATAAACATACTAGTTCCAATGCCAGGAACACCACTAGAATTGCAAGTAGATCTTCCAAACTCAGAAATTGTTAGAATGTTTGCAGTGATCCGATTCCTGTTACCCGAATCAGTGATCAAAATTTCAGGTGGAAGAGAATTAAAATTATCTGATTCAGGTGAGGAATTACTACAGAGTGGTGCTAATGGTATCATAACAGAAGGATATCTTACAATGGGTGGAAATAAGGCTAAAAAAGACCTTGAAATGATTGAAAAAATTGGTCTCAAAACATAAACTAAATTTTGTAGATTTAGAATTAGAAAGTCTAAAACAAAATAACCTATACAGAAAATTACGATACGGAATTTCTAAAGGTTCTGAGATTACGATAAATAATAAAAAACTTGTCAATTTATGCTCAAATGACTATTTAGGAATACCCACGACTAAAATTCAAATAAAACAATTACAATCAAGTTCAAGATTAGTTTCAGGTAATGATGAATCATATAAAAAATTAGAAGATGCACTTGCAAAACATAAATCACATCAAAATAGTTTAATTTACCCAACAGGCTACATGGCAAATCTTGGAGCTATTTCAGCCATTGGAAAAAAAGGAGATTTGATTCTCAGTGATGAATTAAATCATGCAAGCATAATTGAATCATGTAAATTAACAGATGCCAAAATTTCTGTTTACAAACATAACGACATGGATGATTTAAGTAAAAAAATAAAACAAAAAGGAAAAAACAAGTTTGTAATAACTGAGGGAGTATTTAGCATGGATGGAGATTTATCATCATTAAAAGAAATCACAGATATTTCAGAAAAGTCAAATGCGATTACAATAGTAGATGATGCCCATGGAGATTTTGTTATGGGTGATGATGGGAAAGGAACACCTGAATATTTCAAAGTTACAAAAAAAATCGATTTGTACATTAGTAGTTTAAGCAAAGGACTAGGATCATTTGGAGGATATATTGCATCACAAAATAATGTAATTGATCTATGTATTAATAAATCAAAATCTTTTATCTATACTTCTGCCTTACCATCTTTTTTGGTAGAACATTCATTCAAAAGATTTCAATCAAACAGAGAGAAACAAAAGAAAAAACTGTACAAAAACACTAAACAACTTACAAAAGGACTTGAACAGTTAGATTATGAAATAAATTCTACCACACAAATCATCCCAATTATCATCGGAGATGAAAAAAAAGCCATGGAATTTGGAAAATTCTTGTTTGATAATGGAATATTTGCACAGCCAATCAGATACCCAACGGTTCCAAAGAATCAAGCAAGATTACGAATTTCAGTTACTGCATGGTTATCAGGCACAGAAATTGAAAAAACACTTGATATTTTTGAGAAAGCCTACAAGAAATTTTTCTAATTATCTACTTTGATCTATACTGCCCCAATCCAAATCTAATGGATTTGCAGGAGAGCCAATGATTACTGCAATAGTAACTACTATACCTAAAGCTATTCCAACAAGGATAAATCGCTTATTCATATCGAAATTACCAATATCCTAGTTAAAAATGGATTGTAATTATAACAAGATAGAATTTGGAAGAAAACTTTAAAGGAAAAATTACGAGTTTATGATATGGTAGATCCTACTATTCTTGTAGCAGTACTTGCAGGTTTGAGTTCTTTTATTGCACCTTGTATTTTACCAATAATTCCAGCATTTCTGGCATACATATCAGGAACAACTGTAACAGAGTTAGGTTCCAAAAATGGAACAGTTCTTTCTATAAACAGAGCAAACATTGTACTCAATACAATATTTTTTGTGTTAGGATTTGCAGTGGTATTTTCAATATTGGGTGTCATAATCAACAGTGTTCTCTCGAGTGCTGCTAGTGAATTTACAGAAAGTCTAAACATGGTAGGCGGAATAATTATTGTTATATTTGGAATATTTTTATTATTATCTACAAAAATTCGCTCATTAAATGTAGAGAAAAAATTCTTTCCTAAAAATTCAAAATCAAGTTACCCAATGTCATTTGTATTTGGTTTGGCATTTGCAGTAGGATGGACACCATGTGTTGGACCAATACTTGGAACAATTCTCACATTAGCTGCAACCACCCCGTCAATTTCATTTAGTTTGTTACTCGCATATTCATTTGGGTTAGGAATTCCATTCATTTTGATTGGGATCTTTTTCTCAAGAGCAACAAAAATTATTCGTTCAATGGCAAAACATCTAAAATATTATAATGTTATTTTAGGAGCATTCATTATTGTTTTAGGTATTCTAGTATTTACAAATCAGCTTGCATATATTGCAAACTTTCCACTTCTTAACGAGTTGGTATTATTAGGATAATATGATGAACTCAGAAATAAAAACAGGGTTAATTTTTGGAGTCATAATAGCTGCAGGATTAGGCGTTATGGGAATGGTATTCTCATCACTTGATCAAGTACAGTCATCTACCCCATTTACAGATGTTAATTCACTTTCAGAAATTAATAAATCTGGATTCAAAAAAGCACCAGAACTAGTAGGGATAGCCAACTATCTAAACACCACACCCGAAGAATTGAAAAATGAGATTAAAGGAAAAGTTGTACTGTATGATATTTGGACATACAGTTGTATTAATTGTGTCAGAACATTACCATACATTACAGCATGGGATGATAAATATTCAGAACAAGGGTTATTGGTAATAGGAATTCATTCACCAGAATTCGAATTTGAAAAAGATTCTGAAAATGTAAAAATGGCAATTAAAAAATATGGTATTGGTTATCCAGTTGTATTAGATAACGACATGGAAACTTGGAAAGCATTTGAAAATAGATATTGGCCAAGAAAATACATTGCAGATCATGAAGGATATCTAAGATATGATCACATTGGTGAAGGCGGATATCAGGAAACAGAAAAAATTATTCAAAAATTACTAGATGAAAGATCAAACTCATTAGGAATTCAGATGGTATCAACATCATCTCTCGTAGATGTTGAAGAATTTCAGCATTCATTGTTTAGAACCCCTGAATTATATTTTGGTTACAAGTTTGCACAGAATAGAAATCAATTAGGCAGTGAAGAAGGATTTCAACAAGGAAAAATTATTTCATATTCTGAACCAGAAAACATAGACTTGCACAAATTCTATCTGACAGGAGATTGGAAGAATTATGATGACAGTATGGAACTAATTTCTGAAACAGGTACTATCAAACTACTATACAATGCTAAAGAGGTAAACATAGTTACAAAAAATAATGCAGAATTGGAGATATTGTTAGATGGAGAACCACTGCCATTAGAATATTTAGGAACTGACATTTTAGATGATAATATTCTACATGTAAAAGAACCAGGATTGTACAATATCATCAATAGTGATATGAGTTCTTCTCATTTAGTTGAGATCAAAGTAAAGGGTAATGGCTTTCAAATATTTACATTCACCTTTGGATAGTGTAACTGTACTTAGTGTAACTCCAGTGACACTACCTAGAGTTACAAATCTGTTTAAAAGAAAAAAAAGAACTAGATTTAGGATATAAGATATGATAAGCAACTCTTGGAACAAAACTGAAAGAGAAACCATATCTCAAAAAATAATTAGCAAAATAAAGCCTGATGAACCATTAAAGAACAAAATTGATTTTGCACAAAAGAAATTACAATTTCAAATTTCAAAATTAGACGCAATTAATCAAAAATTACAGACAAAACACGATATGATTTTTGAAAAAATAGTGAATGCTCAAAGAAATAACAAGCCTAGTTATGCTCAAGCATATGCATGTGAATTAACTCAAGTAAGAAAAATGAAAAACATGGTTAGCGGAGCAAAACTATCCATGGAACAAGTAAAACTTAGATTAGATACAGTTTCAGAATTAGGAGATATCGTAGTAACACTCAGTCCATGTATGTCAATCATTAGAGGATTAAGTCCATCACTTAATGGAATTATGCCAGAGGCAAACGCTTCAATGCAAGACTTGTCACAAATTCTAGGAGATGTAATGTCTGGATCATCAGTAGGAATTGGTGACAGTATGAGCATGGTACCTGAAACTAATGCAGATACATTAGCAATTCTAGAAGAAGCACATATCATAATTGCAGGACAAACAAAATCTACAATTCCAGATGTTCCAGATTCGTTAAAACGACAAATTATTCAAAAAAGAACAGATGTATTCATCTAGAAAAATAATTTAAAAATTATTTAGATTTTTTTTTACTTTTTTGTATTAAGATTTTTTTAATTCTAGAAATTGTAGGATAGCTGTAACCACGTCTACGATAATTTGCAATCATCATCTTCCAATTTTTTAGTCTCCATTGAGCTTGTTCAGTAGTAACTGAATGAACTTCCTTTTGTACGATACTTTTTCTACCCACTTTTAGAGTGCCAGCATCTTTTGCAGACCATCTACTATTTGCAAATTTTAGTCCTGTAAGAATTTCCCCCATAGGCATTTCTTTGAAATAGTCTTTTAGTTTCTTTAATTCTGCATCTGTAGGTTTTATTGAAATTGTTAACTCAATGATGGGTTTTATCATGAATAATTTAGAACATCATAGCTTAAGAAAATTATGCTAAATCAGAATTAACTAAAACAGGAAATTGTATAAAGAAATTCAATAGATCTAGCAGTTCATTGGAATATTGGAATTCTTACATATAGTATTGAACATACCGAATCCAATAATTATTACCGCAAAGATTACCAATGGCACTAAAATAAAGAAATTGGTTTTACGACCCATAGTAGAAATGAAAATACTGACTATAAAATTGTCAGTATTATTCAACAGTGATAGTAAATGTACCAATGGTTTTTGGATCTTGTAATAGTTTCACCATGCTTCTAGGTAACAAATCAGATGCTTTATCACATTTAATTGCCAACGTTCGTGGACAAACAAAATTGCTTTTTCTAATAACAATATCCTCAGTATGACTCAAAATAAGATCAGGGTGGCCTTTTCCTTCCATTACAAACTCTTCATCTCTAACTTTAATTGAAAAATGTACGTTAGAGTCAGGGTTTTTTAGTTTATTTTTTAATTCTTCAGGTAAATCAGCACAACCAGATTTTGCATTAACACCAATAATACAATCTCCACTAGGAGTCAAATGAGATTCTTTAGTAATTTCCAAGGTCATTTGATGGTTAGCACGAATATTCTCATGTCCTGTAAATTCTATTTCAAACTTCACAAATCAATCATAATTCGAGTTTCAAATTAAGGTTTGATTTACAATGATTCATCATTGATTTAGGCTCCGATCAAAGTAACAATTACTCTCAATTGTTGGCATGGTTTAAATTGTATAATCAAAACATTGTAATCAAATGCTTCCAGCACAACAAGGTTACGACAGAGCAATTACAGTATTCTCACCAGATGGTAGATTATACCAAGTGGAATATGCTATTGAAACTGTAAGAAGAGGATCAATAGCTGTTGGAGTAAAATGCAAAGATGGAATTATTATTGCAGTTGAAGAGAAGCCAAGAAAATTACAAATTTCAAAGACAGCCCAAAAAATTTTCCAAATTGATGATCATGTAGGAGTCGCAGCAGCAGGATATATTCCAGATGCAAGAAGTCAAGTCGACAATGCAAGATTCTTTTCACAAAGTAACAAGATGGTTTATGACGAACCAGTTGAAGTTGAAACAATTGCAAAACATTTAGCTGATCAATGTCAACAATATACTCAATATGCAGGTGTAAGACCTTATGGTGTTGCACTTATTCTTGGTGGAGTTGTAAATAACAAACCAGAATTATATCTAACAGATCCAAGTGGAACATACATCTCTTACGATGCAATAGCAATTGGTTCCGGTTCTGAACAAGTAACAGACTTTTTAGAAAAAACATACAAAGAAGATCTCTCACTTGACGATGCTGCAACATTAGCTACTGCTGGAATTTATCTTTCAAGTGAAGATAAAGAAGGAACAAGTCACATCAGAATGGCACGTATTAAAAAAGAAACAGGATTGTATGAATTAGTTTCAGATGAACAAATTACAAAGTATGCAAATGATGCTAAAAAAAAATACCCACACGAACAGAAATAATTATTTAAAGTACCTGTGAGATTAAATTACATTGAAATTATCTGTTGCAATTCCCGAGTCTGCTTTATCAGATGAATCACTAAAAATTGATAAAACTAGAAAAATCTCTGTACTAGCTAGAGCTTGTGCAATTTTTAAAATTGACACAATCTATGTCTATCAAGAAGGAACCAACAAATCAGAAGGAGGACTAATGATAATGATTCTAAAATATTTAGAAACACCACAATTTTTGAGAAGACGATTATTTCCCATAATGAATGACTTGAAATATTCAGGAGTGTTACACCCATTAAAAATTCCAAGTCATAACACACCAGTTAATGCTAAAAAAATTAAAACAGGAGACATTAGAGAAGGAATTGTAGTAAGCCAAAAAGGAAAAAAGTTTGTCGATGTTGGAATAAATCAACTAATTCAATATTATGGAGACACTTCAAATGGAAAAAGAGTGACAGTTAGATTCAAAGAAGGATATCCAAAATTATCAGTTAAAGATATTGATAAAAGTGAAATTCCAACTTATTGGGGGTATTCAGTAAAAGAAAGAGCAAACTTATTTTCAGTATTATCTGAATGGAAAGGGAACATAATCATAACATCAAGAAAAGGCAAACCAATTTCCAATGAAATATTATCAAAATATACAAAATCAGATGAACCAACACTTGTTGTATTTGGATCTCCAGAAAGAGGAGTACATGAGATCATTGGAGGTAGAATGAACAAGGTTCAAAATGCAAAGTCATTGAATTTTTTCCCAAATCAAGCAACTGAAACAGTACGTCTTGAAGAAGCACTGCTTGGAACATTATCAATACTTAATGCTCAAAGTACATCATAATATGGCAGAACGAAAAAACTTTTTGTTATTTGCTATTGGGTTAGGAGTTTTTGGGATCTTAATAGGTGGAATAACCATCTGGGATTCAGTATCGGAATTATTTTCACCATGATAAATTAGGCATAGTTGGTTAACCAAGATTTTTTTAGTGGTTAACGATACCTCACATGGTTTAATAGAGGGAATTCGATGATGCGTTTTAGTCATGGGAGCTCGAAAACGACATCAACCACGTAGAGGAAGTCTTGCATATTCACGTAGAGTACGTGCAAAAAGCATGGAAGCAAGAATTAGAGATTGGCCATCACGATCAGCAACAGATGAACCAAAAATTTTAGCTCATTGTGGATTCAAAGCAGGATGTGTTCAAATAGTCAGCATCGATGATCGTGCCAAAGTACCTAATGCAGGGAAACAACTAGTTAGTTTAGGTACAGTGTTAGTTACTCCACCAGTTTTGATTTTAGGAATTAGAGGATATTCAAAAGACCATGATGGAAAACATGCAGAGTTTGATGTGTATGCTGAAGATATTCCAAAAAATATTTCAAAAGAAATTTCAATTAAAAATATTGTAGGTTCAATGGAAAATGCAGAATCAAGATTAAAAAAGATTAAAGAAATTTTTGCAATTATTGCAGTTTCTCCAAGAGCAGCAGGATTAGAAATGAAAAAACCATATATTTTTGAAGCAATGGTTAGTGGAGGAGATATTAAAAAACAATTTGCACATGTTAAAGAATTACTAGGAAAAGAAATTAAGATTGATCAAATTTTTGAAACAGGTGCAACTGTAGATGTTGCAGCAATTACAAAAGGTCATGGATGGCAAGGAGTCATGAGAAGATGGGGTGTTAAAACAAAACAACATAAATCAAGAAAAACAGTTAGAGAAGTTGGTTCATTAGGTCCAATTTCACCACAAAGTGTCATGTATACAGTTCCAAGAGCAGGACAAACTGGGTTCCATCAAAGAATAGAATATGATAAAAGAATTATGGTTATGGGAAATACTGAATCAGATAAAATTAAAATTAATCCAGATGGCGGATACAAACACTTTGGTCTAGTCAAAGGAGACTTTATCATTCTAAAAGGTTCAGTTCCAGGAACTTACAAAAGATTAATCAAACTTAGAAGTCAAATTAGAAATGCTCCTGATAAAGTTATCAAACCAAACATTTTGGAGGTAGTTATCTAATGAAGACTACAACCTACACAATCACCGGAACAAAAGATGCAGAAATAGAACTACCATTAATTTTCTCAACGCCATTTAGAAGAGAATTAATTCACAAGGCTTGTACTAATTTAACATCTCATAAATTCCAAAGACAGGGAAGAAAACCAAATGCCGGTATGGATGTAGTTGCAGATTCAAACAATCCACCAACTGGTCAAGGTGTCGCTCGTGTTGCAAGAATGACAGGAGGAGGCGGTGGACGACAAGGACAAGGAGCAGAAGTAGCATCCACTAGAGGTGGCAGACAAGCACATCCACCAATTGTTGATAAGGTAATTTACAAGAAATTAAACAAAAAAGAAAATAAATTAGCATTGTGTTCTGCAATTGCAGCAACTGCATCAAAAGATCTTGTCGAATTAAGAGGTCATAAAATCAAAGGCATAGAATCATTTCCAATAATAGTATCAGATGATATCGAATCTATTGCTAAAACAAGTGAGATAATCAAAGTCTTAGGCGCATTGAAATTAACACAAGATATAGAAAGGTTAAACGCAAGAAAACCACGTTCTGGACAATCAAGACTTAGAGGTAGAAGTAAGAAAATAGGAAAGAGTGTTTTGTTTGTAACTGTAAATTCATCAAATCTTCTACAAGCAACAGGAGCAATACCAGGCGTAGAAGTAAGAAATGTTAAAGACTTGAGCGTATTAGATTTAGCCCCAGGTTCTGATGCGATTAGATTAACTGTATATTCCAAATCGGCAATAGAAGAGATTCGAAAAATAAAATCAACACATCTAGAAGTAATGGTGAAAATACAATGAATGTAGATCAAGCAATGAAAATTATCATCAAGCCTTACATTACGGAAAAAACATTTGCAATGATTGAAAATGAAAGCAAAATTTGTTTCATAGTAGAGATATCTGCAAATAAATCAGAAATTTCAGAAGCTGTAACCACACTTTACAATCAAAAAGTCAAAAAAGTAAACACTGCAAGAACAATTTACGGTAAAAAAGCATTTGTTCAATTTGAAAGTACCGAAAAAGCCAGAGATTTGGCAACAAAGATAGGAATGCTCTAATATGGACCATGGAACTCGAAGAATACTAACAGAGGAGAATAGAGATGGTTAAAGAATTTTTATACAGAGGCATTCCAAAAGAGGAACTAGAAAGTTTATCACTAGAAAAGTTATTTTTATTATTTAATTCCAGACAAAGACGATCACTCACTAGAGGGATCACAGATGGAAAAAGAAAATTAATTGAAGAAATTAAATCTGCAAAAGCAGGTAAATTAAAAAACCCTATCAAAACTCATGTTAGAGATTTGATAATTCTGCCATACATGGTAGGAGTTACAGTAAACACATTCTCCGGAAAAGAATTTCGATCAGTTGTAATAACGACTGAAATGATTGGACATTATTTGGGAGAATATGTAATAACGAACAAGAAGGTTTCACATGGTGCCCCAGGTGTAGGTGCATCAAGATCCAGCCTCTACGTACCATTGAAGTGATTATTATGGGTAGATTCGATTACGCTTTCCAAAATTATGACCCAACAAGACACGTACGTGCATCATTAAGAGAAAAAGACATTTCCCACAAACATGCACGTGAAGTTGCAGTATCACTCAAAGGGTTATCAATTGAAAAAGCAAGAGACTACCTCATTGCAGTAATTGCCAAAAAAAGAGCGGTTCCATTTAGAAGATATAAAAATCAAGTAGCACATAGATCAGACCCAGGAGTGATGTCTGGACGATATCCACAAAAAACTGCAAAAGAGTTCATTAAAGTTTTAGATAATTTAGAATCAAATGCAGAATACAAAGGAATGGATTTAGATAGATTAAGAATCGTAAACGCAACTGTTCACAAAGGAGTAATTGTAAAAAGATTCACTCCAAGAGCAATGGGAAGAGCAACTCCAAAGAACAATGTATTAACTCACGTAGAATTGGTGGCAAAGGAGATTTAGAAATGTCAGCTGTGAAAAATGTAATTAAAGATAACTACAACATGATGCTACTCAAAGATTATCTTAGAGATGCAATCAAAGATGCAGGTTTTTCACATGCAGAAATTTCAAAAACACCTGTAGGAACTAGAGTTGCGTTACATGTAACAAGACCTGGAATCGTAATAGGTAGAAAAGGTACAGGTATTAGAGCACTAACTGATAAACTTGCATTAGACTTTGGATTAAAAAATCCACAGATTTCAGTAGTTGAAATTGAAAAACCAGAACTTTCACCAAGTGTAATGTGTAATAGAATGGCATCACATTTGGAAAGAGGGACAGCATTTAGAAGAGCAACCATGTGGACACTAAAACAAATAATGGAAGGCGGTGCAATGGGAGTTCAAATTACAATTTCAGGAAAACTTAGAGGTGATCGTTCAGCATTTGAAAAACACACTCAAGGAATTTTACCAAGAGCAGGTCACCATGCAGAAATGATAGTAGATGAAGACATTGCACATGTAAAAACAGCAATGGGATTAATTGGAGTTAGAATCAGAATTGCTAAAAAAGACAAACTCATTCCAGAATTTGAAATGAGAGTTGAGAAAGCAAAGAAAGGAAAATCAGATAACAAGCCAGCAATCAAAGTGGAGGAAATATTGATTGGGGATAATAAAGTAGAAGTAATTAAAGTCAAAGGCAAAAAAGACAATGCAGAATCAGAATCAGCAAGAATTGAAATTGAATCAGAGAAGATGGAAACACTTGAAACATTAGAAGAAGAGGAGTCCGAATTGAAATGACCAGACTCAGTATGAAGACAATCAAGCAGCTTAACGAAAAAGATCTAAAAGGCAAAGTTCAAGAATCACGTAGTGAACTAGCTAAACTGAGAATTGATGGATCAAAAGGAACTTTAAGAAAAGAAAGTGGAAAATTAAAACCATTACGCCACGATATTGCAAGAATGCTTACCAGATTAAACGAGATGAGGAGAG
>JAPFBP010000069.1 GCA_029250275.1 Candidatus Nitrosopumilus sp.
TATACAAACTCTCAGTACTTTAAATACAATTATAACATATTTCATATAATGTTATACATATATTAATATAATATTATATACGTGTATATACAATAGAGGGAATTAGAAATTAATGAAATTACATTGAGAACAATTGACATACTATCTAGAGAAATTGGAAATCCAGTTTCAATCAATAAACTTGTTAAAAAAATACATGAAAAGTATGGAACCGCCTACTACAAACAAGTTTACGACGAGATCAAAAAACTGAAAGCAAGTAATGAGATAGGAATGATACAATCAGGAAGGTCCACATCACCATTTCTAAATTTTGATAACCCATTATTAATTGACAAGATTTCACAAATAGAGTTAGAACGTAAAATACGATTCTTGCAAGACAGAACAGAATTAGAAACTATAATTACGGAATTAGCAGAAAAATTAAGAAAGTATGGATTAATTTCTAGCATCGGCATTGTCAATCCAGAAAGAAATGCAAAACTGAATCGTATTGAACTATTCATAATATTACGTAATTTTGAATCAGATAACGATTGGAAACCAACATTAACAATAAGGAAATTAATTGAAACAATATCTGCATTACATAATATTAGAATTGATCCATTATTCATACAAGAAAATAACTTGATAGAGTTGTTAAAAGAGGATAACGCAAACATTGCAAAGAACATACTCTCAAATAAAATCATCATATCAAACCCCCAAAACTTTTGGATGATAATAAAATCAATATTAGATGATAAAATTCAATTCTCTAATGATAACTATGAAATAAACCCTGCAAAAATAACGGAAGAAGAATTAATCTATAATCTTGCAAAATTTGGATACAAAGAATTTGGACATACCATTACAAAAGAAACTCCAATAAGAATAGAGTATATAATTACAGCAATTCTTCTTAAAAAAGAAATTAGAATGCTAGAAGCAATTCCAATTATTCTAGCTAAAACAGAAACAGAGGTCAACTATAATTTGTTATTATTTTTATCACAGAAATATGGCACAAGATCAAAATTATTAGGAGTTCTTAATGCATTGGGAGAATACAAGCACATACACGGAGTTAAAATTGCAATAAGGAATCTTAAGGCACTAAAAACAGAAGAAATTAAAGCCAATTTTGATGATTTAGAGCGAAAAATGAAGTTGTATCATGTCATTAGATAAGACTCAATTATTGGAATTTTTGGAGGTTTTAGAAGAGGAGTTACCCAGAGAGATCACGCTTGTTGCAGTAGGTGGAACTGCACTCACATTGCTAGATTTGAAAACATCAACAATAGATGTTGATTTTACAATATCAGATAAAGATTATGAAGACTTTGCCAAAGCAGAAAAAGCAACACCTCATGGATTTGAGATAGATAAATGGGTAGGAGGAATGGTTTTCAGTACAATATTACCAGACGACTACCTAGAAAAGAGCATCCCATTAAAGGTAAATCTAAAGAAAATCAAACTATATGCACTTCATCCATTGGATATCGTAATTACAAAGATAGGTAGGCTAAATGATAGAGATGTGCCAGACATTAAAATTTGTGTGAAAAAATACAGCATAACTAAAGAAGAGATCAAACAAAGAGCAACACAGATTGAACTTGCAGGATCAGAGGAAGCATATGACGTAAATCTACAAATGGTATTGAATACAGATTTTGATTAGAATTAAGGAGTATCTCAAATACCATCTCATGAATAGAATCGATATTGTGATAAATTAACTACAAAATCTCATTTTACCACTAATTGCTAAAGTTCTCAGATTGACTAAAGCATCAAAATAACATTTCCTAAATTGGCAAGTTTTTCTTCAAGAGGATTAATTCATTTGTTTTCCATGCAAATGTCCATAACTATACTCAAACAAATCATCAATGTATTCTTGTGCACGAGTATTTTCCTCAATCATTGCTTTTTGCAATATTATATTTTCTACTTTATTGTGGATGATGTTTAAACAGCCCAGTGATGATCAAGATTAAATACAAATTTTGTACATATTAAACATGTCAAGTAAGCATGACTATTTCAAACAGGACTGCTCAAAGAACGAGCCTGAGGTAATTGCAACACATTCAAGTGGAACTGCATTTTATGGGTGCAAAAACTGTAATTATTTTGGGACGATAGAGTCATTCACAAAGCCTTATCATACTTTTGAAATATTACAACAGCTTTAATCAGATCAGACATAGAATTCTCAAGATGTTTTATGATCTTGTCATAATCTTGAAGCGTTTGTTTTTCTGGCGTGATGTTTTTTCTCACCTTTATCTCATCTATTGAATCCTGTATGTTCTGCAACGCTTCAAGTGTTGTATCAAGTGGGTTTACCATTATTGTCTAGTCATATGACCTGTATTTTTCTATTTTGGGAAAAATATGTAGAACGCTTTATGAGATTTCTATTAATAATTTAATTAAAGACAGTATGTTATTGTGGAATAGTAGATTCTAACCTCTTCAGTATTATTAAATTCACAAGATATTGTGATAAATTATTACATGTTTCACTAATTTAGTGCAAGGATTATGAACTCGAGTGTATTGAAATTAGAATCTAACTTACCAACACCAAAATAAGAAACAAAACTCTGGTTCATTTGTTTTTATAACTTTGCAAATTCCATTCTCGGCAAAAGTTCCAATACCACAATGAAGTTTTTCAGATATGTGTTCTGTGATATATCCTTCAGGTTTAATAATTTCAGTAGATTGAATCTTGACACTTTCTAAAGTCGATTCAACAGTTGAAATATTATTTTCTGTTGGCTCAGGATCCATTGTTGGTTCTGGAATTGCCATAGATATTATGTCCGTTAATTTTTTTTGTTCATGTATAGAACCTTCTTGTTCTGATGTGTATGCTGTCTCTAAGAAATACTTTCTCAAAATTGAAGAATCTTTAATGTAAAATGTTTCATCAAAATAATGCCTGTTGTTTTCTAAAAGTACGGTGAATTTTTTACTTTCCTTGCTTATCTGACCAGAGTAAACTACCATTTGTTCATCCAAGTATGGCTGATCAGAGGACAATCCCAAAATTCTTTGACCGTTAGGAGTTGATACTTTGACAGATATTGCACCGCATGTAGAATATGCTTTGACTGAAACTAGTTCTGATTCTATATCATATGAAATCTCATAGACTTGTAGTGACCGTCCAATTCCGAATCCTTTTGAATCACAACTAGTACCATATCCACCGCCTGAACTAGAAGAACTAGATGAGCTAGAAGAACCAGATGAACCAGATGAGCTAGATATTCTTGAACTTGAATAGTAATTAGAAAAGTGTTGTAATTGAGCAGTGTATCCACATGTAGTTGCAGTATCTCCATTAACATCTCTAGTTACGGTGATTCCGTCTTTGGATGAGGATTCACCTGAGATGAAATACACATCAATCTGTGGACATGTAATGGATGAATTTACTGAATTGGTTGGGGTTGTTGGGTCTTGTGAACCTGCAGTAGGACTCATTGAAATTGACATTGTAGGAGGTGAGGAATGGTTTTGAGTTGTAACATCACAACAATTTCAGATGAGACTGATAACCATTCAACCATACTCTCATAACTTTTTGACTCGTACTGTCTAAGAACAAGCAGAATAATTAGTTGATGTACTGAAAATGTGTGCTTTGATTTGCTATGCAAAAAAAGAGGGACACGCATTTTTCTTAGAATCTGGCGCATGACGGATATCATGCGTTGGT